>CAYGVZ010000233.1:0-4979 GCA_964353475.1 uncultured Pirellulales bacterium
ACCGGTCCGCTTGTCGAGAACCAGTACCACTGTCCCGCGTGCAACCTTGAGTTCAAGAACAAAAAGCAGGCCGTAAAGCATTCCTTAATCTTCCGCGGCGGCGGCTATTTCTATACACGCAACACGGCCCTGGGCATAATGGACGCCATTGCGGAGACAACTGTGCTGGTTCTCTTGTTGATGGCGGCTTTTGCTCCCTCCGCGGACCCGTCGGAGCCAGTCACCCCGCTCGAGACACTCATCATATTTGCCGTGGTAATTGGATTTGAGAAAATGTTGACCATTTTCCACGCTCACAAGTTTGTTGAAGAGTTCATTCCGAAGGAAAAGACCATCAGGCCGTCCGGCCAGGAGCAGCCGCTCCCGCCTGCCCAATCTCAACCCAGGCCCGAGGACATCCTTTCGGCCGGCTGGCCCTCGCATTAACAAGGCGGCAGTCACAGCTTATTCTGGCGGTTGACTAAACAACCATCTCTGGTATATTCTGGTCTGTAAGTTCAAGAGTCGGCGAATTGGGACCATTTGAAAAGGTGCGGTATGTTCTGGAAGATAATGGGAGCGGCGGCGCTGCTGACGGCGATGGGCTGGATTGCATACGCATTCTGGGAGTGGAGACAAGACAAGCTCGAAAAGCAAAGGCCCAGGCAGCGTTCCGAGCGATACCAGCAGGCGACAAGCTCGGTCGCCGACTACGCAAAGAAATTAGCCGAATTCAAAAAACCCACCTATAAGCGTGAGGACCTCGACCAGCCGCCCAGACAGCCCCAGGGTTAGACGAAAATGGCCAATCAATTCATCGGCGATGATTTTCTCCTGCAATCAAAAACCGCACGGACGCTCTATCATGAGCACGCCGGGAAGATGCCAATCTATGATTACCATTGCCACCTTCCCGCCGAGAAGATTGCACAAGACCATCATTTTGAGAACATCACTCAGGCGTGGCTGGCCGGCGACCACTACAAATGGCGCGCAATGCGGACAAACGGCATTGATGAGAAATATATTACCGGCGGCGCAGGCGATTTGGAGAAATTCGAAAAATGGGCTGCGACCGTCCCTTATACGCTTCGTAATCCCCTGTACCACTGGACGCATTTGGAGTTGAAACGTTACTTCGGCATGAATGACCTGCTTAACGCCGACAATGCGAAGCGGATTTATGAGAGATGTTCGGAAATGCTGAAGACCAGTCAATTCAGCACGCGCAACCTGCTGCGCAAAATGAACGTCAAACTTGTATGCACAACCGACGGCCCCCTCGATTCACTGGAACATCACAGGAAAATCCGCGAAGATGGTTTCCAGATAAAGGTCTATCCCGCGTTTCGGCCCGACAAGGCGCTGGCGGTCGAGGGCTTGGATGCCCTCAATACCTTCATCGACAAACTCGAAGAGGTCTGCGATATGGAGGTCGGCAGCTTCGCGGCGTATGTCGAGGCGTTGCAGCAAAGGCACGGGTATTTTCACGATAACGACTGTCGGCTTTCGGATTATGGGCTTGAAACGGTTTATGCAGAAGATTACACCGATAGTGAGATTAGGACGATTTTCGAGAAGATAAGGGCCGGCAAAGAACTCAGTCAGTACGAGAAGGCCAGGTTCAAGTCGGCGATGCTGGTTGAACTGGCGACAATGGACGGCGAGGCCGGCTGGGTTATGCAACTGCACCTCGGCGCCCTGCGAAATACAAATACCATTTTGCTGAAGAAGCTCGGCGCCGATGCCGGCTGCGACTCAATCGGCGATTTTGAGATTGCGAGACCTTTGGCGAAATTTCTTGACCGCCTCAACACGGCCGGCAAACTGCCCAAAACAATAATCTATAATCTCAACCCGCGCGATAATGAACTGATTGCGACGATGCTCGGCAATTTCCAGAACGCCCCCGCTGCTGTCTTGCGACAGCAAGACGCGGGGGCGGGCAAGATGCAGTTTGGTCCCGGCTGGTGGTTTCTTGACCAGAAAGACGGGATGGAAAAGCAAATCGAGGCCCTTTCCAATATGGGCCTGCTTAGCCGATTCATCGGTATGACAACCGACTCTCGCAGCTTTTTGTCTTTCCCCCGCCACGAGTATTTCCGCAGAATCCTTTGCAACATCTTAGGCGGCGACGTTGAACAGGGCTTATTGCCCAACGATATGTCCCTCTTAGGCAGAATGGTTGAAAATATCTCCTTCAACAACGCCAGCGGTTATTTCGGGATGAGTCTGAAATAGGCGGCGGTTGTCAGTTGGAGCGGGGAGGGGGAAGACCATTACGTGTTTGTGGGCAGATATTCAAAGGGCGGGAAATCCTTCACAGTTCAAGCCAATCTTTGTATAATTACCGGCGTCGCACAAACAAGACCGTGTTTTTTCACCGCCTGAATGGGAAATGCCAGTTCTATAATTCGGGTATTAAGGAGCGTCTAAAAATGCCGCGCAAATCTCACGTATGCCTCTTTGTGACCTTTTTTCTGTTATTCATCGCAGCAGTTTTCGGCGATGAACCGTACTCCAGCGCCGACATTAATGAATCATCTTCACAAAGCAAAGTGATAGGCGGTCCGCTGAAGATTGCACTGGTGCAGCCGATACCGGAACTTGACCGGCAGGTGAACCTGAAAAGGGGCGAGGAGTTCTGCCGGCGGGCGAAGTCCAACGGCGCTGATATCATCCTTTTTCCGGAGATGTACAGCGTCGGCTACTACACGGATGTCAACTTCGACGATACCAATGCAGTGCGGCGGTGGAAAAAAATGGCGATAACCGCCAAAGACCCATTCGTCACCCGCTTCCAGCATCTCGCCAAAGAGCTGGAAATGGCCATCGTTATTACCTACATCGAGAACGACCGCGGCCGGCTCCGCAATTCCGCCACACTCTTCGACCGCAACGGGAAAAAACTCTTTACCTATTCCAAAGTCCACACGTGCAGGTTCTTCAAAATGGAAGGTTCGCTTGTTGCCGGTGACGATTTCTACGTCCGTAAGCTCGATACGCGGCTCGGCCCCATCAAGACCGGCATCATGACCTGTTACGACCGGGAATTCCCGGAATCCGCCCGTATTCTTATGCTGAAGGGCGCCGAACTCATCCTCACCCCCAACGCCTGCGACCTCGACTCACTGCGGATGAACCAGTTCCAGATCCGCGCGTGGGAAAACAGCATGGTTACGGCAATGGCAAACTATGCACAAGGCCAGGGCAACGGCCGCTCGTGCGCATTCAACGCCGATGGAAAAGAGATAGTGATAGCCCCTGCCAATGAACAAGGCATCTTCTACGCAGAATTCGATATACGTCAGGTCAGGAAGATACGGCGGCAAACATTCTGGGGCAATGCATGGCGAAGACCCAATAGATACAAAGCCCTCATTTCAACGGATGTCGATGAGCCCTTCCTTCGCAAAGACGCCTTCGGTAAACCCTACGACCGAGCAAAACCGTAAAAGAACAGTATAAAAAGCAAGCTCTCCTCAGCCCCTCGAAATGGCCTTGTCCTGTGCAGACCTTCCATTGGTCTATCTGATGTCAGTTTATGGCGAGCGGGAGCCGGGGGGTGGGTAGTTTTTGCCGGCGTCGTCCATGACGAGGACCCAGTCTAAAAGTTCGCCCATATCGGGCGGGGTGAATTCACGCTTGTCCGTATTGGGGAACGTACCGATTGGCTGGGCTTTGCCGTTACGCGGATTGAACCACCACGCTTTGACTTTCGGGCCGGCGATTACATCCATACGCACCTTGAATTTGCGCCCTACAGGAACATAAACCATCGCATAAGTGCCGTCAATGTCGCGCGTGGCGACAAAGCGATAGCGGCCGCTGCCGGGGACCGATGTGGGGACACGGTCGGTAACTATGACGGAGTTGTCGGGGATTCGCGTGAGGAATGGGCGCGACTCGATTAACTTGCGGCCATATTGCATTTGTCCCGCGCCGGGCTGGTCGATGGCCTCGTACCACGGCATAAGGGGATTATTTATGGGCTGCCGGTTGGGCTGCCACATCTGCCAGACCGAGTGATGGCCGTAAGTATGGCCCATTGCGCCGCAGAAAAGGTCCCAGTAGAGCGGCCGACGCACATCCGCGGAGACCGAGTGCCCGAAGCGTTTGGCATCAAATGAAATTGGATGGTCTTCATAGATTGGCTCACCATCTATTACCGGCTTTACCGGCAGCAGGTCGTAGTCGGTGCGCGTCTGGGCGTAGCGCTCCGGGAAGTCCGCGACGTGGCCGTTCTGGCGCATATTGAAACTAAGCCAGTCATCGTTGTGGAACCATCTTGAGGAGCTGCCGCCGCCATAGGGGTGAAACGTCATCAGATGCCGACCGCCATCGCCTTTCTTCAAGCCGCGGGCCATTGCTTGTATGACGGCCTTTTGCTCATCGTTTTCGACCTGGCGGTCGCCGCCCAGAATCCAGATAATTGGCTTATCTTTATAACGTTTGCCCAACCACTCGCCGTAAATCTCTGCGTTCTCCTCATTGAAAAGAGGCCCGCCGTTCTTAACTGCATCGTGCCAGTACCGTCCCCATGTCGGCAGAAATCCGATATACAAGCCGAGCGATTCGGCCTTGTTGACAATGTAGTCAACGTGGTCCCAGTAGTCATTATCAGGCCCATCCTTGACGTCCGGCCTTGCCGGGTCGAGGTCAATCAGGGGCAAGTGCTTGTACGGGTTGGGGACAGTGTGGCCATCGACTTCCGAAAGAGCAACGGCCTGGATGACAGTGAACCCCTTCTTTGTGCGGTTCTCGAGATAACGGTCGGCCTCCTCGCGGTTGAGCCGATGAAATAATTCCCAGGCAGTGTCGCCAAGATAGAAAAACGGCGTACCGTCGGCGTGAACAATGAATCTGCCGTTTTCTGAGATTTTCAAATCGCCGTGTGAGAAATTTGCTGAAGGCGCTGCTTTTGCGTTTTGGCCTGTGCAACCTGCAACAAAGGTCAGCAAGACAACTGCAAAGAACGGGATTGAAGCAATTCGCACACA
>CAYGVZ010000234.1:0-4978 GCA_964353475.1 uncultured Pirellulales bacterium
CGGGCCGGCGAACCTCGGTGATGCTCGTGGTTTGCTCGTATCTGTCGCGGAACCCAAGTCCCTTTTGCCACTGTCGGCTGCCGAGATAGGTCATATTGTAACCATACCCGCCGCAGCCATTCTCGAAGCTCCATTCCCAGTCATCGTCGTGACGAAAGCGAATCCTCTCGGGGCAGTTCTTGACTGCGCCTTCGGCCAGATAGTTGGCAAGGGGACCGGCAGCAGGGTCAAACGGCATGTTTGGTTCGACACGCACCCCGTGCCAGCGTTGTCTGCCGCCCTGATAACCGAATATGTCGGGAGCGGCAGGGACGTAAGAACCGCTGTTCTCGGTCGCATACCCGGCATTAGCGATGAACAATTGACGCAGGTTAGACCGGCACACGACGCTCTTGCCCTGCGAACGTGCATATACAAGCGCGGGAGTGGTTATGCCCATTACGAGCGCAATTATGGCTATTACCACCAGCAGCTCGACAAGGGTGAAAGCTTTTTGTTTTTCTGCGGCCACAGTATTGTTCCTGAAGAGCGTGTTTATGGTTCGTGCCACTGTTCGGTCTGGCGCCATTTGGCTGCAAGAACGGCAAAATCGGCGAAGTTTATGACGAGGTCCTTTGGTCCGGCGACGTCACAGCGGCTGTTCCAGCGGGGTTGACCAAAGTGCGACAGCCAGCTCGAGGCGAATTGAATCAGGTCGTCGCCATCAACAATGCCGTCGAGGTTTGTATCGCCCGCGCATTGCTGCGGATGCAGAACGCCGACTGCCTCGAGGTCGAACCCGGCCGAGAAATACACCTGCAATTGGTCCCATGGGTCGTAAATAGGATGATTTACATCGTAATAATCCCAGTTGGGCCAGGTATTCGGCTCAATATGCCGCACGCCCTCGTCATGGAAAGCCCCATTTCCCGGTATATCCACGATTCTGACGTACCATATATTGTTAATGTCCACTAAGCCCGCCGCAACATTCGGTTCCGCCGCAAGCTCATCGAGGTCAAACGGCGTACCGAAACACGCCTCATAGTTGTTGGGGTGTTTGCCGGCCAGATTGTGCACGTTTGCGCCGTCTATCGTCGCCATATTGGCGTCCCCATAATAAACCGGCCCGGGCGTCAGCGACACGGACGAGAATCTTGCGAAATGTACGCCATCCGACGACACTTCAACGTAGGCAAGCTCGGCAAATACCCTTTGGTTGTAAGTCATGCCGTTCTCAAAAACCACAATCTCGAAACCGGGTCCTCTCGGTATTGGCTCACTGAACGAAACTGTAATCCTGCCTGGCGGGACACCCTTTACTATCTGTTGTTCATCAAGGTCGCCCAAACTCACGATGTCATACATGTCGCCGGTCACAGGACCAAGCGCCTTGCCTGGATCGTTAAAGGGGTCTTCAATTCCCGTCGCCGGCTCGTAACTGACGACCTCGGTCGCCCAGCTGCGAAAGATTGGGTTTATGACGGCGTCGAGGTCCCGCGGGTCGGCGTGACGCCCGTCCGGCCCGACATAGCCCGGTATGCCCGGCTCATTGTAAGGTCCAGCCGGGGTCGAGTTTGTCAGCAAGGCGCAAATTGCCATAACATATCCCCACCGGGGTCTGTTCACCGCCATCACCCTCATCCCGACATTGGTTATTTACTATTTACAATTTACTATTTGCTATTTTGTGCAACCTTTGTTGCGCCTTTCACGCCGGCAGCCAGGCCGGCGCCTGCTTGCTGCGGCCCCGCCAAGAGCCAGCAGGATAAACGTGCCCGGCTCAGGCAGTATAGTGTCAATCGCAAAATAGGCGGGCGTGTTCATACCCCACGACCCGGTGTCGCTGGAGCTTAGCGTGAATTCGAGCGTTTTGACCTGCCCCAGCGATGCGAGATTTACAAACTGCCAGTCATTGACGATGTAATCCATACTGCCGTCCGAAAACGTGTAATCCGCCAGATAAAATGGTTTTGTCCCGGTAACTGCGCCGGTCGCATCTTTGCCGGTAATCGTCAGCAGAAACCAGTCCGCGTCGTTGCCGCCGGCCCCGCCGAATTTCTTGGCGAACATATCGCCGTAAAGCATTGAGTAGTAAGCATAATTGTTGTTGGTTACATACAGCCCCGAAATTGTAGCCGGTTCGTCCAAAATGATTGTCGGCGGCTCTGCCCACCCGACATAACCGATGGCGTAATAGTCCGACCCGCCCTGGCCGCTGCCCGCTATCGCGTTGAACTGAGCGGTCCAGCCGCTTGCACTTGTGTCGGCTATGTTCGAGTACGCAAAACCATCCCACGAGCCATACTGCGTGTCGTAGTTGTTCTTGAACCAGGCGCCGCCGCTCTGAAAGCCGCCGGCGCCGTCCGCTCCGTTCCAATACGACTGCTCCTGGAGAACAAGGTCTTCAAAATCAGCCACTGTCTGGGCCTCCAGAGCGCCTGCAAAAGCGCAAACGATTAAAACGCACACACCTCTCATCACCCTTTCCGAAGCCATTTTCCCTTCTCCTGCTGCAAACAAGCTTTCCTGCCATAGCCATTTCCACCTCCGCTGTTCAGTCAAATCGCTCTTATGATGGTTCTGAAACCGTATATCAGTGTCTTTTTCGCCTCCTTTCTGCGGCAGCAACAGCCGACATTCGAGTTAGAGCTGCGTTTGCGACAAATAAAAAGCCGCCGTTCCTGCGAAGAGAACGGCGGCATCAATGCACAACAGCCAAACCGGGCGATTTTCACCGAATGACAGACACTCTGCGCCTGGCTTGATTTGCCGGGTTCCTTTTCGCGAGAACACCGAAAATCTTTAGTTGACTGCAGGCAGGTTTTCTGACTCGCACCCTACCATAAGACCCCTTCCCGAGTCACACCGTTAAAACTTTCGATGCGGCACAGTGGGTACGGTTGTCTTATGGACTCTCGAATAAGTCGAGACGAGCACATACAGCCGCGCGTCGGTTACGGCTTAAAAACCGTATTCCCGTTTGATTATCCCGAAGCCGCGATGGCTTCAAGACCTGCAATCAAGTATGTCGTTTTCAAAGAACGCTTGTTTTGTACCGCGACGTAATATCGGATGCAAGATAAAAATAGAAAAATTTGTAGGCGACCGGTTACAGGGTGTGATTCATCTTTATAGGTAAACCCTGTTTGAGAGCCATTGCGAGCCCTTCGGCTGGGCTGGGGTAAAATCCGCGAAGCAATCTTTAACCGCCGTTCTTTTGGCGGGTCAATCTGCCAATGTCAGAAGATTGCTTCGGCCCAAACGGCGGGCCTCGCAATGACTATCTTACGGGCAAACGCCACCCACAAATCCGTCTCGGTCCGCCAGAGGACGGCTTGGGCCGGATGGCAGCGCGAGCCGGCCCCGCCGTCACAAGGGGACATGGCCGGCGACATTTGCGCCACGTGAAGCGCATCCCCATCCCATCAACGAGCGGCTTTACGCTTGACTGCCGCAAGGCGGTCTGTTAGTGTGCTTCTCTCGTGTGCAGCGCATGCCGATATGCAGGATGAATCTGAATTTCGCTGATACTGATGGAGATGCTTGTTGAATGAAAGCATTTAGCCGGGTAGCGAAGTATGTTTGGCCCCAGTGGCCGCGGATTACAATCGTGGTAGCGACCGCCGCGATTGTCTCGGCGTTATTGTCACTGAGTTTTCTGACGCTGATACCGCTGCTGAAGGTTATGATAGGCCAGGAGGGGCTTGGCGGCTGGCTCGACCGCAAGATATGCAACCTGCGGTACGATGTTACTTTCTATGTCCCCGAAGGGGTGGATTTCAGCAGGCACGACGCGGCAGAGATAGTGAATAATCTGCTTGTGACACGAGTGGATGAGGACGGCCCAGCGGCGCGGGCGGGTCTAGTGGATGGCGATAGAATCATCGGCATAGCGGACCGCGACGCAGAGACGCCGATACCGTTCACAAAAATGCTCAGGGAGATGGCGGACGCCAATCAGCAGACGCGGCTGATTGTAAGAAGGGAGGATGCGACAGGCGCCAGGGAGATGGTTATCGCATTGGAAGGCGCCAAGACGGGGGGCTTGCGAGGCAGGGCGGTCGCGATTGCTCAGTTTGCGGCCGGCTTTGTGCCTCCGGAACAGAACGCGGACAACAAGGAAAAGGCAATAATAGTTATCATCGCGGCCATAGGCGTGATAACGGTGATTCGCTGCACTGCCAAGTTCTATCAGGAGTATCTGGGCGAGAAGGTGGTGCATGTGACGATAAGCCGGCTGCGCGAGGACGCCTTTGGGCGTATAATGAATATGCCGGTGGCGTACTTTTCACACGAACGGCCGAGTGACTCGGTCAGCCGTCTTATCCGCGACACCGGTGCGATGGCGACAGGCATAAAGACACTGCTTGGCAAGGCGCTGCGCGAACCGATGAATGTGATGGCGTTTTTGGCCGGTGCGGCGCTGCTGGACTGGAAGCTGACGCTGGTATTTTTGTGCGGGGCGCCGCCGACGGTCGGCCTTGTGGGGCTGTTGGGCAGGACGATGAGGCGAGCATCGAAGAAATCACTGATGGTGTGGTCACAGATGCTGGCCAAGCTGCAGGAAATAATGGCCGGCCTGAAGGTCGTCAAGGTTTATAACCGGCAGCAGCAGGAGCAGGGGAACTTCAGGCAGATTAACCGCTCGCTGCTCAGGCAGCTTCTCAGGATATCGAAGATTGACGCCGCGACCAACCCGATAATGGAAATGCTTGGAATGGCGGCCGGTTCAGCGGCGCTGGTCTTCGGGGCAGCGTGGGTGACGCACGGCGATATGGAAGGCAGCTATTTCCTGGTGCTGCTGGGCCTGCTCGGCGGCGCAGCGGAGTCGGTACGCAAGATAAGCGACGTCTGGAACAAGGTGCAGGAGGCCAACGGCGCAGCGGAGCGGGTGTTTGCGATGATGGATGTGCCGGCTGAAGTTGAGAAAACAGGAGCTTGTGTGCTGGGACGGCTCAAAGACAGAATAGAGTTTAGAAACGTTGTGTTTACATAC
>CAYGVZ010000235.1:0-4956 GCA_964353475.1 uncultured Pirellulales bacterium
TATGAGACCCCTTCGATATCAAGCTGATTGGGCGCCGAGCGAGACCTTTTGTGGGTATCTCCACGAGCGATTGAACCGCCGCTTACTCGGTCGCGGGCAGGTCGGCGAGGTTCTTTTTGACCTGGTCGGCGTAAAAACTGTTCGGGTAGAGGGTAAGAAACGTGGTCAGCGCCGCCCTTGCGTCCGTCAAGAGGCGCTTTTTCTGTTCCGGGTTGGTATCCGCCTGCTGCTGCCGCCACAAGTGTATCCTGAATAACGCAAGGTCGTACAGCGCCTGCATACCGCCGTCTGTTTTTGGCATCCTCTTGTGCAAGTCGGCAAGTTTGTCGGCGCGGAGACGTTCATCGGCAACCAGCTTTGCCTGTGCGAGAAGTATGTTGTCTCTGAGGGGGTCGTTTGGGCCGAGTCGTTCAAGCAGCATAGCGAGCTGGTCGGGGTAGTCGCGGGCGCGACTGTCAAGCACAGCAAATCTCGCCAGGCGCGCGCCAGCCCCGCCGTCGCCGGCGCGGTTTTCCCTTCCGATGAGTATGCGCAACTGATTTAGACGCCTTTGAAGGTCAGCCAGTTTTGTGGGGGTAATGGCGGTATCGGGCGAGGGGTGGAACGGGCTGAAAATGGAATCGGCCGATGTCTGCTGATTTGTGGTTTTCTTCAACTGCTCCTCGATTGCCGCAATGGCCTCGGTCGTGCGGGTTTCCGCCTGGTCGAACCTGCCCTGCCCAGCCCAGTGCATGGCGATTCGCCAACGCGCCTCGATGGCCTCCGGGCTGTCGCCGAATTCACTGTAAAGGCGATACCACGTATTTCGGGCACCTACGGAGGGATAGTCGGAGTAGAAATGCAGCGTCTCTCTCTGGCTGAGAAGGTTGAGGTCAGGGGCGTACTCGGTCAGCATCGCCCAAAAGTACAGGGCGATGGGCATACGCCTGCTCTTGGGGCGGCGAGTGATGAACAGGTCGTACTGCGAGAGCAGCCAGCGGCGTTTGTCCTGGAAATTCAGCTCATCTGGGACAATAAACCAGCCAGGCCAGCGGTCCTGGGCGAGTTTGTCCTGGATTTCCCTTTTCAGTTCCGCCCGCAGCAGATTAGGGTCGGTTGGGTAGAAAAAATCGCCGAGGTATCGCATTATGGCGGGGCTGCTGGTCGTATCGTTGAGCGCCTGAGTAATGCTGCGGTCCTGAAATTCGCTTATCTGCTCGGGATTGTTGCGGGCGACGTATAACTGGTAGTCAAGCTCATCGAAGCCGATACGCAGGTCAACAATGACAAAGGCAGCAGCCAGAACCACGAGGGTAGAGGCAAAGATAAGACCCGGTCGGTAACGTGTAAAATGACCAATGCCCAGCACCAGACCGGCAATGCCGAGGCAAAGCAGCCAGGCCATTGCCCAGGGTGTGAACGAGAATCCCCACTTGACCGGCTCGATACCACTAGCAGGGCCAAAGTAACCCCAGTATAGCAACTGGGGTACCGTACAAAGGGCAAGGGCAATAAAACGCGAGCGAAACCGCAACGGCCTGCACGCAGCGGCAAGAGAGCTTATCAGCAGGCACCCCGCGAAGGCGGGCAAATCCGCAACAAAAAAAGCAGCAAGAATAAACGGCACGCAATAGATAAAGCTTAGTAGTTGCGATACCAGGACCGGCGTAATAGCAATGATCGCCATAAGCAGAGCGAGTACAAGGATTTGCCAGGGGTACTCGAAGATGCTGATGCCGCTGATGAGGAATCGCCCCAGGCCGTAGTGCTGTATGGAAGTAGCAAGTTGAGAGTCGAACGGGAGGAATGAGCCGGTCAGGATTTTAGACCAGAACAGGCACGCAGCCGTATAGACCAGCAGCGTAGCCAGCCAGAAGGCGTGGACGTGGCTGTGACTGTAGTGCAGCGTAGGTCCTGCAGCCAAAAACGCCTTCGATGTTACAATCGGACTTTTGCCGTTCTGCTTGTCGTTCATACTCGCACATATAGCAGAACTCAACGGCACCCATAACGCAATAGAAAAGTTGGCGCCGACTTACATTACTCCCGCAACTGTTAAACGGCGTTGCTTTTGCTCTGCCACTGTCTTTTTCCACTTTACCCCAGCTTACCTACTCTAACGCAATTTTGTACGCGGGTGATGGTTATTGGAATACTATGGCAGCGAGAGGTCGATGAGGTTAGTGGGACAAGACGGCTGGAACGAACAGTAATTGTGCCGCTGCGGGCTGAGTAGTTGTTATAATACAAATGTTCAGACACCGCAGGAAAGGTTATTTATTATGCGAGGTCGCACGACAAGAGTAACACCGGGGTTTACGTTGATAGAGCTGCTGGTGGTAATAGGGGTCATTACATTGCTCCTGGCGATACTGATGCCGGCAATAAACCGCTCAAAGAGACAGGCAAACGCGGTGCGATGCCAGGCGCACCTGCGGCAATGGGCAGTGATACTCGCGGCCTACGCAGAAGATAACAATGGCAGTTTATTCAGCGGCTCGCAGGACACTGGTTACTGGTGGATTGTTGAGCTCGATGAGAGGTATAAGGACTGGGTGAATATGCAGTTATGGTTTTGCCCAACCGCCACGCGGCCGCTCTATAATGAGCGAGGCCAACTGAACGGGCGGCCAAACACCTTCTCGGCCTGGGGTATATTCAAGGGCGACGGCCTGGGACCAAACGGCATCGCAGGCAGCTATGCCATTAACGCTTATGTGCTGAATACAACCGTGACAAAGGTGACGCCATTCGAGGGCGGCCGGGACGCAAGGAACAACTGGCGGAACATCAACGTCAAAGGCAGCAACCAGATACCACTGTTTCTGGACGCGCTGCGCTTTGACCTTTGGCCGCTTGATACGGATGTCCCGCCGATGTTTGAAGATATGCCCTGGAGCAGCAACCATATGGACCGCTGCTGCATCAACCGGCACGATGGGTACGTAAACGCTGCGTTTCTTGATTTTACCGTGCGAAGGGTGGGACTGAAGGAATTATGGACTCTCAAATGGCACAGAAAATTTGATACCTGCGGGCTGTGGACAAAGCGCGGGGGTGTGACGCGCACGGACTGGCCCGACTGGATGCAAAAGTTTGAGGATTACTGAGTATCCGATGTTCTACACTCAAGGGACAATTCAGAAACGCTTTTTCGCAGGGGCGGCAGTTTGTCTCCTCGTGCTGGCGGCTGCGGCGCAGGTATGCTGTGGGGCGATAGATGTCGCGGAGTTGTTTTACAATGGGGCAAAGCCGCCGCAAGAGCCGACGTTGTTTGCTGTCGCACCGGCAGACGACAACAGGCCGGTCGAGGTTGATGCGAATTTTGTCCTCGTCGGGCAACGGTGTCTGGTTGTGGCAACCCACGGCTGGTTTGAACGCGACCCCTGGCCAAAGAATTTGGCAACGGCAATACAATCGAGGGTGGATGTAAACCCTCGGCTTCGCCGCGAGGCGAGCGACTGGCTGTGTGGTTACTTTGACTGGCGGACACAGGCAAGGTCTGTAAATCCCACCGATGCAGCCAAATATGCACGAGACGTAGCTGGGTCTATGCTGGCAAATAAGATATTGCATGTCTCAAAGGATTTCAGGCACGTTCACCTGATAGGCCATTCCGCCGGCTGCTGGCTGATAGATAGTGCAGCGAAACGGCTTGCTAATGAAACGCACGCGAGTATTCACCTGACTTTCCTGGATGCTTATGTGCCGCCGGGCTGGGATGAAAGGCAACTGGGCGACTTCAATGAGCCGAACCTTATTTACTGGGCCGACCATTACCTCACACGTGATATAACACTGAAGATGACCGAGCGATGGCTGACGCACGCCCACAATGTCGATATTAGCGACATTACGCCCGGCTTGAAAGACCACGAGTTCCCGCGCTACTGGTATCCCGCAACGGTCTTAGGCAAGTACGTCCCCGGCGACAGATACGACGGCAAGCAGCTTTTCTACAAAGTCGGAGATACCGATTATGGCTTTGCCCGCTCTCTCGAATCAGGCCAGGCAAACTGGAAACAATCGCTGACGCTGCCCTGCGGCAACGAGGCGGTGAAACTCAACAAACGTAAGGATTTATGATTTACGATTTATTATTTTCGATTTGACGAACTGTGACTTCGTGCATTACCGGCCGCATCGAGAACAACCGTAAATGAAAAATCATCAATCCCAAATCCCAAATTCAAATCCCCTCCAGCCAGCCCGAAGCAAAAACAGCAAAGTCATAAAAGTCAACCTTGCTGTCGTGGTTTAGGTCACCTGCCAAGTAGGTCCTCAGGAAAGGGTATGTTTGATTCTCTCCAATGTCCCAAGTTTGGATGAAGTCCCAGCCGGCATCGGTGAACGTGCTTTTCGTTTTCATTTCGATTGTTGTCTTGCCTGTGCCACCGAAACTGAAGGATTTTCCGCTGGTATTCACATCCCAGAAGCTATTAGCCACGGTGCTGTTGATTTTGTACCCCACCAGCCCACCGACCATATTACCGCCGCTGCTAACTGCACCGGCCGAATAGCAGTTCGATACACTTGAGTCAAGAATATGTCCCACGAGGCCGCCGATGCAATTACCGTCGCCATTAACCGCACCAGTAGCGTAGCAGTCCACCACGCTCGTGTCAATGACGGCAGCCCCCACCAGACCACCGACAAACAGTCCGGCGCTAATGGTATTGGTTGCATAGCAGATAGTTACGCTGGTGGATTCAGCAATCCCCATCAGACCGCCGACCTCAAATATGCCGCTGACCGCACCGGTTGCGTAGCATTTTGTTACGGTGGCGTCCCAGGCATGGCCCGCCAGCGCGCCGACAGGATAACCAGTGGCGGTGATATTGACGTTCTCGAGGCCAAGATTCCGCACAGATGCGTTTGGGGCGATAAAGCCGAATAAGGCGAGATAATCCTTGCCGTTGTTGATTCTGAGATTGGGAATCTTGCAGTTGTTTCCGTCAAAGGTTCCTGTAAATCTTG
>CAYGVZ010000236.1:0-4901 GCA_964353475.1 uncultured Pirellulales bacterium
GCGCGAATAGTTTTGGAAAAGCGGGAAGATTTTTGAAACAATTTTTTACTACTTTGCCTGCAAGCACTTAGGGACATTTCTGAAGGGGGGAAATCGCTTCGTATTCGTACAAAATGCGCAACTCTGTCCAAATATGGAAGGACCTGTAAGGTTGGATGACGGAAGACGGACAACGGAGAACTGAATTGCGGATTTCAGATTGCTGATTGTGGATTTAACGACAGAGGGCGCGGCTTCATTCCCAGGGGACTACGCCGAGGCAAGCAAGGCAAAAGGGAAAAGGCAAAAGCAAGAAATCAAAAGTCAAAAAGCAAATAGCAAAAAGGAAAGGGTAAAAAGCGGAACGGAAGGGTACCGGGGTATCAGGAAAACAGGGTGCAGGGAACCAGGGAAACAGGACATCAGGATACTTGACGCCGGATGCTCGTGAGCGGGCTAAATAACCCCCCAATAAATTGGGGGGCTAAACAGGGGTGGTTCGATGGGATTTGATTTGAAGATATTCGGGGATGGGGCGCTGGGTGCGGAGTTTGTCGAGTGGCTTGTGGATGAACGGTGGCCTGAGACGGCGGCGCATTTCAACAGGATGTGGGAGTATTACGCGAACCGGACAGAGGACGTGGCGGGAAGCGGAGCGGATGAGCGGAAGGTGACGGACACGGGGCGGTGTTACGTTCAGGCACAGGAGTGGGGACTGCCGGCGAGGATTACAGGGCTGGCACGATCGGCGGGGATGGGAGTGTTCGGGGGCAGGGCGGCGAGGGAGATACAGCGCAAGGAGGTTGTGGTTGAGAACGATATAGCGTGGCGAATAAACGCCGCGGTGGATTTCTTGTTTGGAAAGCCGATAAGTTTTGTCTCGAAGTCGCCGGAAGGCGGAAGACGTGCAGAAATTGAAGCGATTCTAAAGGCAGTGTTTTCCGCCAACGGCGGTATCGGGTTTTTCCAGGATATGGCGGTGCTCGGGAGCGTCTATGGTTTTGTGGATTGCCTGGTCAGGCCTGGCGAAGAAGTTGAAAAACGCATTTCCTACTCCTCCCAAAACCTCTCGCACGAGGACATTGTACAACTGGCACGGACAATCGCACTGGAGCTGATAGAAGCGCCTCGGGCACTGCCTGTTCTGGATGAAAACGACTATCGAAAGATTCGGTACTACGTGCAGCATTTTTACCAGGGCAGGAATCGGCTGAGCAGGGGAGGGTCGTTTCTGTCGAGGTTGTTAGGCGGCGGGATGGACAAGCGTGAAATTGCGGTGGTGACCGAGATAACGGGCGAGGAGGCGTGGCAACGGTATGAGAACGGGGAGCTTGCAGGCGAAGGGGAGTCGCCGTGGGGTTTTCTGCCGGTGGTTCACATCCAGAATCTCGCGCAGCCATTTTACTATGAGGGCATCAGTGACGTTGAGCCGCTGATGGCGATGCAGGATGAGCTGAACACGAGATTGTCCGACCGGGCGAACAGGATAACGTTTCAATCGTTCAAGATGTACTTAGGCAAGGGGATAGAGGGATTTGTTGACAGGCCCGTGGCGCCAGGGATGATGTGGTACACGGATAATCCCGAGGCGGCGATTGAGGAGTTCGGGGGGGATGCAGAGACGCCGAGCGAGAATTTGCACATTGCGGAAATCCGGGAGGCGATGGACAAGATAAGCGGGGTGACGCCGCTTGTTGCGGGTCTGTTGCGGAGCAAGTTAGGCAATTTGACGAGCGCGATTGCGCTGAAGCTGACGCTGATGGGGATGCTCAGCAAGACGGAGCGGAAGACATTCACGTACGGGGAGGGGCTGAAGAAGATTGCGCGGATGGTGTTGGGGATACTCGATACGGCGAATATCTACAGGACGAGCGAAGATGAGAGGGAAATCGAAGTAATCTTTCCGAATCCATTGCCGGAGGACGAGATGGAGAGATTGCAGCAGGCGCAGATTAAGAAGGAGCTTGGCGTACCGATTGAGCAGGTGGTTAGAGAATTAGGGTACGGGACAAATCAAAGATGAAAAATCAAAAAGCAAAAAGATAAAGGGCAAAGATGGAGGTGTTATGAGTCAGATTGACGAAGTGGTTACGCAGTCGGGGACTGCAGAAGGACAAGGGGACAGCGACGATGTGAGGTTAGTTCCTGTCGCAGAATCGATTCGTTATCGCAAGAGGGCGCAGGGCGCCGAGAGGAAGGCGGAGGTTCTGGCGGAGGAATTGGCTGTCGCCAGAGCAGAGGCGGGGCGGCTTGGGGAGCAGGTTGAGCAGATGCGTACGGAGCACGCGTTGATGAGTCGGCTGGCTGCGGAAGGGGCGAAGGATTTGGAGGCGGCGGTGCTGATTGCCAAGGCGCGGTTAGGGACTTGCGAGGAAGCGGGTTCGACAGGCTCACCGCAAGCGGACGTAGAGAGTGTTATCAAGCAGTTGAAGAATGAGAAGCGGTATCTGTTCGGCGAGTTCGGCGGCGGAGCGACTCTGCAGAAGACCAGCGGGGCAAAAGAACGTTTGGGAAGCAGAGAAGCGGTCGTTGACCGTGCGGCGAAGAAGGCGGCAGTGACGGGCAGCCGGGCGGATGTGCAGGAGTATATGAGAAGACGGAGGGGCATAAGGTAATTGCGGATTTCGGATTTGGGATTTCAGATTTAGGGTAATTGAAGGAGGCAAGAAATGGCATTTACGGGAAAGGCGACATATTCGGCCGGCGCGGCTTTGCCGGAGCTGGCGGAGGACGTGTCGGACATAGTGGGGATAGTATCACCATACGAGACGCCGCTACTGGATGCACTTGGCGACCCGATGGGAGAGGCAAGGAGCACGCATCATGAGTGGCTTGAAGATGAACTATTGCCGAACAAGGATGCGATAAACGACAACACGTGGACGGATCCGGCGAGCGACACACAGTTTGACGTTGATAACGGCGGCAGGTTCAGGGCGGGCGACCAGATTCAGGTTGAGGCAAGCGAAGAGCTGATGCTGGTTGCGGCAATCAACGGCAATACGCTGACGGTGGTT
This sequence comes from uncultured Pirellulales bacterium, assembly GCA_964353475.1. Taxonomy (GTDB): domain Bacteria; phylum Planctomycetota; class Phycisphaerae; order Sedimentisphaerales; family Anaerobacaceae; genus CAYGVZ01. The sequence continues at coordinate 2,997 of CAYGVZ010000236.1, forward strand.
CGCGGGTATGCCGGGACGACGCCTGAGAACCTTGCGGACAACCAGGTGATAAACATTTTAGGCAACGCGGCGCTGGAAGGCGGCGACAAGCCGGGTGTGCGGTTTACAAATCGCACGCGGTGCGGCAACTACACGCAGATATTTACGGCGAGCGTGGAGGTGAGCGGGACGGACATAGCCGCCAGTCAGTTGGGTTTGGATGATGAGCTGGACTATCAGAAGCAGGAGCGGCTGCGTGAGCTGATAAGGGATTTGGAGAATACGGTAATCAACGGGGGTCAGCCAGCGAGCGAGCCGCAGGGCGATTCGGCCGTGCGGCGAACGATGAAGGGAATTGTTCAGCACTTAGAGACGAGCGTGTTTCACACGGGGGATTCCGGTTTTCCAACGGGGGCGGACCTTGACGAGACAAAGCTGAACTACGTGCTGCGCAAAATATGGGAGAGCAGCAACAGCCACGTTGACCTGATTGTGGTGAACGGATTTCAGAAGCGGCGGATAAACGGCTTTGTGGCGAGCAACCGGAGTTTTGCGGCCGGAGAGACGCGGTTTACGGACCTGGTGAGCATTTACGAGAGCGATTTCGGCGTCTGCCGGATAGTGACGACGCGATGGCTGCCGCAGGACGCGGTGCTGCTTTTGGATTCGTCGCGCGTGAACGTTTTGCCGCTTGCAGGCCGGAGTTTCCATTTCAAGGCGCTGGCGAGCAGCGGCGACTATGAGTGCGGGGAACTGATAGGCGAGTACACGGTGGAACTGAAGAACGAGGCGGGGCACGGGTTGATTCGTGGTTTGAGTACCAGTTAGGGATGAAGATGCGTGAGTGCGTGGATGGGCGGTATGCGACAGTATATGCTCATCCACGCATCAGCGCGTGGAGAAGGTCGTATGACAAAGTTTTGCAATGATGCGGATATTCTAAGGTATGAGCCGGCGCTTTTCGGAGAGTCAGTTTTGCCGGGACAGGTGCTGGCTGAAGGGACAGGGGCGGCAGTGAGCGGGACGACTCTGACGGCGGGCGGCGCGGATTTTGTTGGCGCGCAGGTTTCGGCGGGAGGTGTGGTTTATCTTCATTCTGCGGACGGTGTGTTAGACGGGGCATACGAGATTGTCTCGGTTGACTCGGCGACTGAGCTTTGTGTTTCATCGGTGAGGACGGACCCGGAGAGCGAGGCGATACCGCTGCGGGACGCTGATAATGTTTCATATCGGGTGGGCACACTGGGACCACAGATTGGCGAGATTGGCCTTCAACTTACGGGGTACCTGGGTATAAAGCCGGGGGACGGGGGCAGCGACATTGAGGCGGAGCAGATTCTCAACGAGTCGGCTCTGAAGCAGGCGACGGTGTTTGGAACGACGTCGGTTGTGTACGCGATGTTGGCGAGCAAGGCCGAAGATGACAACTATTGGAAGAAGAGTTCGCATTATCAGCGGTTGTTTGAGAAGGCGAAAGAGCGGTGCCGCGTTTACATAGATAAGGATTCAGACGGCTTGGCGGATTCGACGAGGTTTGGCGGGTGCGGCGGGCTGGTGCGGGAATAGTGAATTGATTATCGATAACTGATGATTGGTAATTGTGGATTGTATATGGTTAGTTTGGATGGGCAGGCATTGTTTGAAGATGGGGCGGCGATTGACGCGGGCAGCATTGAGCGAGACCATTTTGAAAGGTCGGCCGCTGGGCTGGACGGCGTGGTCAGCATAGATATGGGCGGACGGGGGCGAAAGATTCGACAGAGAGGGGAACTGCGGGCGAGAAGCAAGGCGGAACTGAGTAGCCGAGTGGAAGCGATATCGGCTTTTATGGACGGCGGCTCACATACGCTGGTGACCAGCGACGGTCGGCTGTTTGAGGACGTGCGAATGGACAGTTTTACGATTAGCGGCGAACGGACGAGCGGG
>CAYGVZ010000237.1:0-4868 GCA_964353475.1 uncultured Pirellulales bacterium
CTTTTTCGCAGAGCCGACAAGGCCGGCAGCGCCAAAGCAATATCACCCAGGGCGCTTGGCTTTATTATCAGGATATTTTTCTTGCGCTGTCGTTCGTATTTCTCCCTTGCCTCACTCATAATCCGGCTGAAAATACCATCCCCGTGCGGGCCATCGATACCGACGCAGACGCAATACGTCCCAAACATACCGAACCAGTCGCCCCTGCTGATTTGGTTGAGCGGCATCAGCGAAGCAATTAGATGCCAAAACGGACGAAACTGTTGCCGATGCCTGTCTATCCCATATCGCTTGATGCCGTCCATATCGGTAAGAAAAATCTCGCATTTGCCGTCCGCGTTTCTGCGGACGACAAAGTTGCTGGCCTTCGTGTCCCTGTTCCACAGCCCCGCCCTGTGCATCCGGGCAAAGATGGATGCGATTTGCGCTAAAGTGTCTTCCTTGACCGGCCCGGTATCAGCGCGTGATGAGCATAATCGCTCTTTCAAAAAATCGTACAGCGTCTGCCCCTCAATGTATTCGCTGATGTAGATGCTTTGGGTGGCAAGGCACAGGCGCCCCCGCCTCATCGCCGCCAGTGGCCTTGCAACAGGCACCCCAATCGAAGCTAGTTTTCTCGCCGCGCGCAGATTCGCGCCCGCCCTGCCAAAACCTATGTCAACACCGAACCTCGGCTTAATCCGCTTGACCGCGACCCTCAGCGCTTCGCCGCCGACTGTAATGCTTTTCACGACTACATAACTGCGGCCTGTTTTTTTCAGCTCCTTGTCTGGCTGTTTCAGCAGCGATTCGGGGTTTTCGAGTGCTCCGCCCCACTTTGTACCTGCCGGCACTTGCGCTGTCCAGCCGCCTCCAAGTCGAACCTTGACGAAGCCGGTCGATGCTGACTGATTGTTTGTTCCATTTACCATCGCCGCACTATTCTACGCAAAGGCCGTCCCCGCGTAAAATCAAAACGACCGGGAGAATAAACTTCGCGTTTGTTGCGGCCTCGATGATAAGGTTTGAATTAAACGCAAATCCCGGTTACACTATGCCTGTTTACGATATGGGCGCGACGATGGACAAAAAGGGCAAGTACGTCTATGACTGGCCTCGGCCGATGGTGACGGTCGATGCGGCGGTATTCGCCGTCTGCGAGGGGAAGACGCAATTGCTGCTCATCAGGCGAAAGAACCAGCCGTACAAGGGCAAGTGGGCAATCCCCGGCGGCTTCATCGGTATCGATGAAGAACTCGAAGACGCCATCGTCCGCGAGTTGGCCGAGGAAACCGCTCTTACCGGCGTCTCCCTCGAACAAATGCACACCTTCGGCAAAGTCGGCAGAGACCCTCGCGGCAGACAAATCACCGTCTGCTTCCTGGGCGTAATCACCAAAGGACTGGATAAAATCAAAGCAGGCGACGACGCCGAGGAGGCGGCCTGGTTCGACATCGACAACCTCCCCAAGGATTTGGCCTTCGACCACGATGAAGTGGCTAAATTCGCAATCCGCTACCTGATGAAAAAACTCGCCGACCACGCCGGCCACTGAAAACTCATCCCTACCCCTGGCAGCTACCAAATCCCCCCCTTGGGGCGGCCCTTGCGGGCTTGTCCGCCGGCCTCTAGGCGGACCGCATTATTACGCTGAAAAACCTGTGGTGAGCGTACCTGTATTGCCTGTCCTGAGCGTAGTCGAAGGGAGCATAGCCTGCACTGAGCTTCGTCGAAGTGTCGAAAGAGTCGAACCGTTAGATTCGGTCGCTTTTGGGGTAGATGGGGGATATATCTGCATTTCTGCGTCAAAAACGAGGGTTGAGGGGCTTAGATTCGGTTAGATCCGGTTCGCCCTACCGAATCTTGCTCTTTGCCACAAAAAAACACAAAAGTCTAATCGCGGACCTGTCCGGCGCTTGCCCGCCGTAGGCAGGTAGCGCAGGCGAAGTCGGATTACGCGGAGAAAAAACTGTTTTTCCTTCGACTTTGGCGATATACTCCCGATGTAAAGGGCGGGTACCACGTGGGGTATCCCACTGTGGCCGGAAGACCCGGCCGCGAGAGAAGAAAACAAGATGTTAAACCGGATAATAAAAACCGGGCCGTCCCCGGTTTCCCCCAAGAAAATCCTGGTGATATGCTCTTGTCCCTCAGCGCAAATGTCCGCTCAATATGACGCTGTAAGCAAAACTCTGAAGGAGTATCGCTTTCACATTCTGTTTAGAAATGCTTCACATTATGAAGAATCGAGTTGGCCTGCAATAATGCCGCAGCATGCAGAATGGTCAGTTTTGCCTAAGCCCGGATGGGTCAGATTCCTGCCAAAATCGATACAGTGGCTGATTAGTTGCCCTATTGAAGACCTATTGAGGAGTCATAATCCAGACGCAATAATAGTCCACGGCCTGTATGACAACACGGCCTCTGTGCAAAGCATCCGCTGGTGCTGGAAGAATAATATACCCTATCTTCTCAGGAGCGATGCTAATATTACAAAGCACAAGCATTTCTGGAGGTATCCCTTAAAGGTCGTCGGGACACCCTTGGTAAAAAGAGCAAAGGCCATTCTCTATATTGGGACACAAAACCGCCGCTACTACGAGTATCTTGGCGCCTGCCAGAAACAATTTTTCCTCGCACCATGGGAACATGACTATGAGACACTGGAGTTGACGAACCGAAACTGCCTTGAAAGACGAGATGAACTAAGGCAAGAATCGAGCGTTTCTGACAAAGTGGTTTTTTTGTTCGTAGGCAGAATCTTGAAATTGAAAGGGTTAGATACCCTTATTCCGGTTGTAAAACGTCTTAAGTTGGAAGGATTGCCTGTTTTTCTGCTAATCGCCGGCGATGGGCCTTATCTGGCGGTTTTAAAGAGAAGATACAATCTTGGAGATTGTGAGTACATCAGATGTCTGGGGAGTGTGCCTCGCGAACAGGTGTGCAGGTGGTATAGTTGTGCCGACGTTTTTGTTTTGAACTCCTATGAAGAGGCCTGGGGATTAGTTGTAAACGAGGCCGCGTTCTGTCACTTGCCATTAGTCGTAAGTGATTGCGTCGGTGCCGGACCAGACCTTATAAAAAACGGCTTAAATGGCCTTATATATCCTGCTAAGGATAAAAACGCACTCTACAACTGCCTTAAACAATTGACTTTGGACAGATCTTTGCGCAGCAGGATGGGTATAGAGTCGAGCTTAATACTGAAAGAATGGCGGCAAACCAGCAATGCAGTCGAGGGTTACCGAAAAGCGTTGGAATGCGTAACATAACGATAGATTCCCTGAAAGTCAGCCAAGTGCCGTGAATAAGGTTACCGCGAAGAAAATAACGGTCGGCGTAGATGCTCTTGCTATAAACCATGACAGCGCAGGCAGTTTTGTTGTTTTGCTCGGTTTAATGCGGGAATTCATTAACTTATGTGAACACAGTTTTGTTATATATGCCGTTTCGAGGGATATCGAGCGCAGTTTGGGCAACCTTGATGGGAGAGTCAGCTATGTATATGCTCCGCCATGGACCAGGAATATAGTTCTCAGAATTGTGTGGGAGCAGTTTGTCCTGCCGCGGCTATCCATTAAGAATGGATGCGACATTCTGTATAGCGCTTCAGGGTATCCTGAATTATTCACTTCGCTGCCGGTTGTTTCGCACCAGCAGAATCTGTGGTCTTTTGCCGAGGCGCAACGATGGTGGTCATATCGCACTCGAGTCAAAACGTTTCTGCGGAGAATTACTGCCGGTGTTGCCCTGAGAACTTCAGGAGCGAATGTTTTCATTTCAGATTATCTAAGAGAGTGCGCTAATAAAGCATTTCCCGGCACCCAATACAAGAACTTCACTGTTCATGATGCCATATCGCGGGATATTGAAACTGCCTCGTCGTCTGCGGTCATACAACTGAATGAGCAGTTTTGCATCTCGGTTGGGTCGATTGCGGCGCACAAGAATTACACCGCCCTGCTGGAAGCATTTGAAATTGCGGAAAGAAAATGCGGAAATCTGAAGCTCTTGATTGTCGGCAAGCACAATACGAGGTATGGCCAAAAGGTTCAAGGTCTATGTCGAAAGTTAAATCTGGAGCAACGAGTCGTTTTTGGCGGTTCCCTTGCCCACGAGGAGGTCATGGAGCTGTACCGAGAAGCGTTGTTTTCCATAAATGTATCTCTCATGGAAGGTTTCGGGTTGCCTGTGCTGGAATCCATGGCATCAGGGTGTTCTGTGATATGTTCAAGATGCACGGGCTTCCCGGAAATCGGCGGCAATGCTGTCTGTTACTGCGACCCGACTGATATAGACGACATCGCAGAAAAGATCATAAAATTGTACAGCGATGAAACCCTTAGAAAACACCTAAGCATCATTGGCCTGGCCCAGGCGAAAAGATTCGACTTGCGAGAATCCGCGAGAACGCTTCTGCGGGTGTTCGAGAATGTGGTGGATGCTCAGCCTTCGCGCTCCTCTAATTACCCTGGTTGACCACGGTAGAGATATCTTTGATGTTTTAATGGGGACAGCCGGGAATGGCAGTTCCTTAAGTATGTGAAGAAAACAGGTCTCCTTGAGCCGATAAAAGAGTTGCAGCAAAACCTTTATTGGCAAGGAGACCCTGAAAATGTTTACAAATCGCATCGGCACGCCGGCCACTGAAAAAACATCCATTCCGCTGCCAGCAACCCAATCCGCATTATTACGCTGAAAAAATAGAATTCAATAGAATCCACTGGTTTTGGTGGTGAGGGCGTGAAATCGGGGTTTTCGAGTCAAGAACTGGGTTTGAGTCCATAGAATCCATTAGAATTCAATAGAATCCATTCGAGGGAATGGAATCTATTTTTTTGAGCTGAAAATGGGTCCCCGGTATGAAGGTTCAAGCAAGCTTCCCCGTA
>CAYGVZ010000238.1:0-4864 GCA_964353475.1 uncultured Pirellulales bacterium
TCGACCATGTTTATGGTTTTTTCTTCGACCTCTTTGGCAATTTGAACTAATGCTTCGTCTTGAGATAGAGCTGAAAGCATTTGCCCCGGCATAATAAGCCCGATTTGCGTTTTGTTGTCTTCTGTAAAGACCGAGATACGACATGGGAGCGCCATGTTTAGGCGCATATCGATTGACAGAACTTTTGCAGCCTGTCCGGGATTGCAGACTTCAAAAATCTTGCACTGCTCATTAAATGCAATGCCTTTGCTGCGAAGTGTGGTTCCCAAATCATGAATATGCAGTACACCAAAGCCATGATGCTTCACCGCTGATTCAAGGTCTGTCGATGCCTGGTCGAATGATTTGTCGGTTTCAACTATGTAGTACATAAATCACCTCGTGCTCTTAGAGTTGACACATAACAATGATTATACAGTTTTGCACGCCTATGGCGTACTGTATAAAACGGGAAACCTTGCCCCCGCATGCCTGCCCTCGAATGACGTAGGCGGGGGCCTCTGGCGGGGAATAGACTTCTTTCTTCTATATAAGAACCTTTACCCCGTGAGATGTCTCTTAAGCTATCTCATCGGGGCCGTTGCTCGTTCATATTATTTCCCGCCTAATTTCTTACCGGATTTAGGCGGCAAATAATTCTCCCCGGAAACAACACGTTTGCCAGTTTTCCCTCGCTCTTTCGAGCGATTTTCCCGGGTCGGCCATTTCCTGCATTCGCTCATACCCGACCCTGGCAAGCCATAGTTTAATCGGCTCGGCCTTGGGGCTTGGAACGGATTGAATCAGCCGTAGCAGGGTTTCGGGATTGGCGGCGTCAGTAACCCGCATTTTGCCGTCTTCGGCCACCATTTTCAACTGGTGACAATTTGTCACCGTTTCGCTGCCTTCTTTGCCTAACCGCTCTTTCAGCTTGTTCCAATACTTTCTGGCGGTCTGATAATTGGGCTGCTGTGTCAACGCCTGGATAATATCCACCACCGAAAAAAACCAGGTTTCCGTTTTTTCATCGTATAGACGGCGGATTTTGTATTCTTCAAAAATGGCTAAATCGTTCTTCATAACAACTCCCTGATTGTATTGAGGTTTTTCGCGCCCAGCAATGATTATACCGTTTGCATAAAACAGGCCAAAGCTTGTTTGCCGGACGGCAATGTTGACGGACAAAGGCGTGACTCCCGGCCATAAAGAAACAAGTATATCGTTAAACTGGAAACAAAAGCAACTCTTTTCCGCCACCTTTTCTAATCACGGATTTCGCAGATTACGCCGATTTTGATTTCTAAATCTGTGTTCTCAGTGTAATCCGCGATTACAAAATAAATCTCTGCGGCCTCAGCGAGCTCTGCGGTAAATCACCCTCCGCGGTTCATCGGATTTCACTTGACACCAAACATCCCACATAGTATAATTCCCACTCAACATTGAGAAAGTGAGTATCGTATGAGGCATTCAGCGTTCGACATTCGGAATTCGCCATTCAAAAATCCGCAATCCCAAATCCGCAATCCGCAATTCAGCCCTCCGTCCTCCGTCCTCCGTCTTCTGTCTGTGGTCTTATGTCTTCTGTCTTGCCTATCTTGCCCAAACCGCCACCAGCCACGAGCAACGATTATGCAAAACGAACCCAATTTTCAAGCTCGGCTCACAGCCGAGCGCAGACCCAGCACCTGTTTCCACTCGTCCATCGACCCCGTATCCACCCTCATAAATTCACATACCCCTCCTGCAACCTAGGGCGTAACCTTAAGAAATAGGTGCGGGGCCAAACGTGCAATTATGCAAAACAAAGCCAATCTCCAAAAACCCAAAATAAACCTAACCCCCTTTTCAGAAAGGACTTGCGCAAAAAATACCCCCTCCGATGCCCCCAAAAACAAAGCCAATTCAAAGTCGGAGCGGAGCGAAGATCCCCACGGGTGTGCTTCCTTGGAACCGCAAACCGGGGACCAATTCAAATCGAATGTCCCTGCGGGAAAGCTGGGCGGAAGGCAGGCCGGATGATGGCGGCCAAGGTTGACGAGCGAGCGCGCAGAACATACAATACCCGCCAATTTCAAAGGTTTCTTTGCAGGTGTGAGTATGCTGAGCAATGTTACCCGTGGTGAGCTTGCCCGCCCTGAGCTTGTCGAAGGGGTCGAAGCCACCGTCGCTGATATCCTGCGGCCTTGCGGGAAAACGCAGGCAAGGTTGTACGATACCGCTGTTATCCTTTGCGGGTCGTTGCTGATTGCCCTGGCCGCCCAGGCAAAGATAGTTCTGCCTTTCAGTCCTGTCCCCATCACCGGGCAAACGTTTGCGGTCCTGATGCTTGGCGCGTTGTTAGGCGCCAGGCGGGGGGCGCTGTGTGTTCTTGTTTACTTAGCTGAGGGCGCATTGGGGCTGCCGGTATTTGCAGGCGGAGTTGGCGTGGCTGCACTTGTTGGGCCGACGGCCGGCTACCTGGCGGGTTTTGTTGCAGCGGCATGTCTTGTCGGCCTCCTGGCAGAGAGGGGCTGGGACAGGCGCGTGGGGACGACAATCCTGGCGATGGTTCTGGGCAATATCACCATCCACGTTTTCGGCGTTGTATGGCTTTCATTCTTGATGGGTGTGAAAGCGGCGATGGCTGTGGGGACATATCCCTTCATCATAGGCGACATTCTCAAGATACTGCTTGCTGCGGCGATACTGCCTGCGGGATGGCGACTGCTGCGATTTGCTGGAGTGACCGACAGGCGATAACCCCGCGGCTACTTGCCCGCTTCGCCGAATCGAGGCGAGCCTGTCAGTCGGCTGTTCTGCGTGGAGAGGTTGTCAAGAATCTGCTTGTTTGCGTTCAGGTCGTTTTGTATCCCCTCGATCTCGGTGCGCGACAGCGAGAGTTGTCCCTGAACGCTCGACAGGTCGCTTTGTATGGTTTCAAGGTTGCGCCTGGCCTTGGCCAGGTCGTTTTGGATTTTCTCAAACTCCGAGCGAGAGACGACAATCTGATTTTGAATCCGCTCCAGCTCCGCTCTTGAGACGGCCAGCTCGTTCTGCAATCTCCCGGCTTCGAGTCCCGCCTTTGAGAGTTTTTCGTAGTCGGCCTGCACGGCGATAAGCTCGCTGTTGAGCCGGTTGAATCGTGACTCGCTGTCGAGATACAGCCAGACGACGGCAGCGAGAACGGCGACAAGGGCAATGATAACAAAAACAGCAGGCCCGGAGAAAAGCACCCTTTGCGGCGGCCTGACGGCTGCAACGGGTTTCTCATCGGCCTCGTCGGCAGAAGAAGGGGCGTCGGGGACATCGACGACGTACTTCTGCCCCTTGTACTTTCTAATCTGGACCGCGCCGATTTCGCCCTGCTGCTCGACCAGGTCGGCTGGTATACCTTTTCGAGCAGCATATTCATTGAGCGGCACGAGAGACCTTTTCAGAGGGAAAATCGGCGGTGTATCCTGTGCAGCCGCGCCGCCTTGCCCCGGCTGGGTCTGGTCCTGCTCATCGAGATTATCGATGTCGTCTGCCATACCTCTGTTCTTTTTCCGCAACAGTTCAAAACGCAGATGCCCAATCTACCAACGCCAGGTGCATATATCCAGCAAAATCAACCTGGCACAACGCCTCGCCCGTCAAACGCTTCAGGTGCTATTGAAGATGCTTGTGCCAGCCCGGCTTTCGGGGCTGAAAGGTTACTTTTTATCGGAACTTTGCGATTCAAGGGCGTCAAGGGTGTCTATGACTATCGGTATGTGTGTATAGGCGGGGCCGCCGCCCATCATAACCGCCACCGAGGCCGCCTCGAGAATCTGCTGTCGTGTCGCGCCGGAGGCCAGGCACTTCTGTGTGTGCAGCCGAATACAGGGTTCGCATCGAAGAGCGACGGCAATGCCGACCGTGATAAGCTCTTTTTCTTTGACGGTCAGCGCGCCATCTTTCATTATCCTGCTGAATAGGCCCGAGAAGCCGCCAATCATATCCGGCAACTGCGTCTTCATTGCCTCGGCGTCCGCTTTGAACTTACCGAAGAATTCCTTTGCCTGCTCCATTTTGTGCCCTCCAGTTTACTGCGTGTGGGTTCTTTTGAAAGCGTCGCATAGTGCATCAACGATGTCTGTGGCGATAAGAGATATTTGGCCTGTTTTTTCTGCTGCGATGTCGCCTGCCAGGCCGTGAACGTAAACGCCGAGTACGCAGGCCTCGAAATCACTCATACCCTGCCCGACCAGGGCGGCTATGACGCCGGTCAGGACATCGCCCGCCCCGGCTGTCGCCATACCGGGATTGCCTGTCTTGTTGACATAGACCCTCTGCGCGTCGGCGACGACCGTGCCTGCCCCCTTGAGGATAACAATTGCGCCGGTGCGCTGCGCCAAGGCGACTGCCTGCTCGATTCTATCGGCGGGCAGCGCCTCCCTGATAAGAGCCGTCCACAGCCGTTTCATCTCGCCGGGATGAGGCGTCAAGATAAGATTCGCCTTCAACTTCGAGGGCCAGTCCTTCATCGCGCCGAGGTTGTTCAAGCCATCTGCATCAATGACAAGCCGCAACCCGTCCTGCTCAAGCAAAGTTTGCGCAACGGCCTGCAGGGATGGACTTGTGCCCACGCCCGGCCCAAAGGCCAAACAGTCATTTTCCTCAACAAGGTCAACGATTGTATTGATTGCCTTTGAAGAGATTCTGCCGGCGTTATCCTCGGCCAGCGGGACGGCGGTGAAAGATGGTTCGATTGACGCAACAATCGGCAATATGCTTTTCGGCACAGCTACGCGAACAAGGCCTGCGCCTGCACGCAGAGCCGCCCTGCCGGCCAGTGCCGCTGCGCCGCTCATACCGACGCTGCCTGCGATGATGCAGACCCTGCCGAAATCGCCCTTGTGTGCGTCCGCCGCCCTGGGTTTTA
>CAYGVZ010000239.1:0-2189 GCA_964353475.1 uncultured Pirellulales bacterium
AGGGCGTTGCGCGAGGCGGGCGCGAGAGAAATCCACATGCGAGTCAGTTGCCCGCCGATTAGATTCCCCTGCTTCTACGGCGTGGATTTTCCGACCAAGGAAGAATTGTTAGCCAACGGCCGAGACCTCAAACAGATAAAGGAATTTCTCGAGGTGGACAGCGTCGGGTATATCTCGCTGGAGGGTTTGCTTGGGTGCGCAACCCTGCCGGGCGACCATTACTGCACCGCCTGCTGGACGGGCAATTACCGGATACCAGTGGACGTGGCGGTCAACAAGTTCTCTATGGAACATTACCAGATGCGAATGTTCGGCGAAGTGCAATAAGTATCGAGTATCGAAAATGGGCAAGACCGTTACATACGCAGAATCGGGCGTGGACATTGATGCCAGCGACCAGATGGAAGACGTCATCTACTCGCACGTGGCCAGCACGTTTGGCCCGCGGGTGATGGAGTTGAAAGGCGGATTTGCGGGGCTTTTTCGGCTGGACTACGACGAAAAGCTTTTTAAAAAGAACTATCGTAGTCCCGTCCTGGTTGCCTGTACCGATGGTGTCGGCAGCAAGGTGCACCTTGCCTCAATGATGAAACGGTACGACTCGGTCGGCATTGACCTGGTAGCGATGAGTGTCAACGATATGTTAGTGCTCGGGGCCGAACCGTTGTTCTTCCTTGATTATCTGGCACTTCACAAGCTCGACCCCGGCGTCGTTGCGGAAATGGTCAAGGGAGTAGCCAAGGGCTGCCGAATGTCCGACTGTGCGCTCATCGGCGGCGAGACGGCCGAGATGCCCGATACCTACAGGGAAGACGATTTCGATATGGCCGGCTTCGCGGTGGGCATCGTGGAGCGAGCCAGAATCATCCGCGCAAGGAACGTCAGGAAAGGAGATGTAATCCTCGGCCTGGCTTCGAGCGGGCTGCACAGCAATGGTTATGCCCTCGCCCGGAATATCTGTTTCAAGCGCCTTGGCCTGAAGGCCAACGACACGCCGGACGAACTCGGGGGCGCCGTAATCGGCGATGTCCTGCTGGAGCCGACGCGCATTTACGTACGCTCCATAATCAAGCTGTTAGGCCAATACAGGGTCAAGAAGGTCATCCACGGAATGGCCCATATCACCGGCGCGGGACTGCCGGGCAACATCCCGCGGGTGTTGCCGAAAAACTGTGATGCGGTGTTGAAGAAGTCAAGCTGGCCCGCGCCTAAGATATTTTCCTTCCTGCAGGAAAAAGGCCCGGTCGAGGAAGATGAGATGTTCCGCGTCTTCAATATGGGCATCGGTTTTGTTCTTGTTGTTGCCGAGGATTTTGCCGGCTCAATCGCCGCCAAACTGACAAGTTACGGCGAAAAGGTTTACAGGATAGGCAGAGTCGCCGCCGGTAGCGCCCAGGTAGTATTCAAAAGCTGAACGAAAAAAGCGACAGGTTGAGGGGCAGCCCTATGTTAATCCACAAGCGTTCAACAGTGGTGATATTCCTGGCGGTCGTTTTAGTTGCAGCATTTTGTGCCGTTGCGCAGCAAGAGCGGGGCGAGAGAGCCGAGTATTTATCGGCTGGGCCGATTACGGTCAAGTTTCAGGACGGCGAACTAAGGTACCTGTACGTCGGCGACAAGGAGATAATCAGGCGCATCTATTTTGCTGTCAGGGACGGCGTCTGGGATACCATTGTGCCGGAATTCATCGACCTCGACGTTCAGGCAAGAGAGGGCAGTTTCGCCGTTACGATGTGCGCACGCTGCAGAAGCAGAGACGTTGACTACTCCTGGACTGGCGAAATCGTCGGCTCGGACGACGGCGAGATAAAATTCAGAACAGCCGGCAGATGCAATAAACAGATGAAGTCGGCCCACGTTGGTATATGCGTCCTTTACGGCGCTGAATCGCTGGCGGGACAATCGTTCATCGCCTTTGATGTGAATGACAGGCAGATTCTCGAAGATAAGTTCACAGAACTGCTGGCAAAGGAAATCGTGCTCGTCCGCGACTTCAGGAGAATCTCATATACGACGGCCGACCGGATGAGCGTGGATTTGACGCTCGGCAATGCAGGCAAAGGTCAGGCGGGTCCGCCTTCGGGCGAGACCCCTCGGCTCGAAGGCCGCGAGGCCTGCGGCTCGCCTTCGGCGGGTATGGAAGACCAGCGGTACTTTGGTGACAGCTCCTATAAGGTCTTCAAGTGGGA
>CAYGVZ010000239.1:2289-4850 GCA_964353475.1 uncultured Pirellulales bacterium
CGTGATGGACAAAGCGAGAAAATCGCCGACGTTTCTGGAAATGAGCAGCAAGCGGGACAAGCTCGGCGGCGCAGGTCGGCTGGCGATGGCGTACAGCCCCCCTGCGAATCTGGCGGACGAAGACACCTTGATGGAAAATGTCCCCGCAATCCTTGACCAGGTTCGGGTGCTCAGGACGTTTGCCCCTCGTGCGGATATTTCCCTGGAGCCGGTCAACTTCGAATCGCCGTATCCGCGTCCGGGGCCGGACCCGCGGGCAACAAGCCCATTCGCAACCGCCTGGTGCGCCAGGGTCATTAAGTATATGACGCTTGCGGGCGTGGAAAACGCCGCCTTTACCATTTGCGAGGATTTTGTTGAAGAAATGGCAAAATTCAGCGGCAGGCCGCTTCGGCGGACAACTATTGACGCGATTGGTTTTGAAACGGTGGATGCTCTCGCTATCGACAACGAAGGCGGGGCAATCATCTGGCTGATTAACAAGACGGCGGAAAAGCAGATTGTAACAGTCAACGGCGGCGAGGCGACGGGTCTTGCGCCTTACGAGGTTCGCAAAGTCGAGCCGGGCAAATAATAATCTCTGTCGCAACCCGCCGCGGCGGGTTAGCGAGGGTGCCGGATATGCCCAGATACGCCATCAGGATGATTGCAGCGTGTGTGGTTTATCTCGTGCTGGCCGGTTGTCTCTTCCATCCTTATCTGGGCCGATTGAGTTCCGGCGGTTATCTTGTTGTTGCCAATACGGTGATTGCTGCGCTCGGCTGTTTCGTCCTGAGCCGGCGGTGGGTTGACTCATTTCCCGCCTCACTGTTCACAGGGGCTGTTTATGGTTTCGGCCCATTTATGCTGTGGCTGGCCGGTTATCACTGTTCCGCATCTTTTATTGCGGCTCTTGTCCCCTGGCTGTTTTGCCCTGCCGCATACGTCGCCGCGCTCGCCGGCAGGATGAAAGCTCTGTGTTCTCGCGGCAGGCCGCGGCGGGCTGCGGCGTGTCTTTCACCGCCTCTGTGTGCTCTGCCGTTTGCCGCCATTATTGTCTTCTTCACCCTTGCCGCTGCTTATCGGCTGTATCCGCTGCCGATGCGTTTTGAGCAAAGCGTGGTGACGCTGCGAGGGCTTATTGCGCCGCTGATGGGGGGCACGGAGAATACAGTCGCCTTCGGGTTCTACCACGTGCCTTTGGCGCCCCTGTTGGTTGGCGCAATTATGATGCTTCTCGCCAGACGACTAGGTGGCATACTGATATTCCTGCTCGGCCTTGTGCTTTCATTAGTCGGTCCCTTTATGAACACCAGCCCCGCGATGTGGCTTTCGATTCCCGCCGTGTGCGGCGCCGTGGCGGTCGGGATTGGATTGCAGGGCCTGGTACGCGCAGGACGTGCGGATGCCAAATGGCTGTTTCTTGTCGCCGTCGTAATGAGCGTCCTCGCAGCAGCGGCGTTTTTTCAAAAATCCGCCGACCTCGGCGTCGAGGCGTACCCGCCTGTTGGCGAGGTCTCGCTGCCGGCGATGCCGGCGGCGGATGGCCTGAAAATACTGACGGCCCGGATGTACTTATTGGCGGCAGCAGCCGTTGCGCTTACCGCAGGAAGCTCACTATTGCGATTGCGCCTGTCGCTGCTGCGATTAGTTATCATTTGCTCCGCCTGTGCAATCGACATTTTCATAAGCGCCAACGCGGTTTTGTCGGCAGTATTATAATAAACGGCAGCCATATACCCCTGTAAACAAGGGTTTTGTTGAACAAGGGCGGCCATACACGTATAATTGATTGCTTCGTTATGGCTGATACACCAAACAAGACAAGTTCCCAGCCCTTCGACAAGGACATTCGGCTGAGCTCAGTCGAAGCCCTCAGGGCGGTGAGCGAAGTCGAACCGCCGGCTCACAAAGGTATCGTTGAGCCGTTATTGCAGTCCCTCGACTCCGCTGGGAACGGCTCCGCGCCGGCGCGGGCAAACAACAATTCCACGGATGTGGTTCGACTCCTTCGACAACGCTCAGGACAAGTCGGCTCACCACAGGTGGACTGGGGGGCGTTTCCACTCCTTGCACGGATTGACGGTCCCAATGACCTGAAACGACTGGATATGGCTCAGTTGAAAGCGCTGGCCGAGGAAATCCGCCGGTTCATTATTGAGTCAGTTAGCAAGACCGGCGGACATCTTGCGAGCAACCTGGGTGTGGTGGATATAACACTGGCCCTGCACTATGTCTTTGACTTCAGCAAAGACAAGCTGCTTTGGGATGTGGGACATCAGTGCTATGCGCACAAGATAATTACCGGCAGGAAAAAACCGTTCTCGCACCTGCGTCAGTCGGGCGGCCTGAGCGGCTTTCCAAACCCGCAGGAAAGCGATTACGACCTGTTTGCCGTCGGGCACGCAGGGACAAGCGTTGCGACGGCCATAGGAATGGCGCTTGGGCAGGCGCACTTAGGCGCAAGCGACAAGGTCGTCGCCCTGGTGGGCGATGCGAGCATCGTCAACGGCGTGAGTTTCGAGGCGCTCAATAACCTCGGACTGGTCAAGAGGCAACTGCTTATCGTACTCAACGACAAC
>CAYGVZ010000240.1:0-4823 GCA_964353475.1 uncultured Pirellulales bacterium
ATTGAATCGCTGATGGATGGGACGTTCAGCAGCAGGGGACATCTGCACGTAAATATCGAGAAGTGGAGCATCCCCGTGTTTCGTGTCCCCGTGCCCGCGCCTGCGATGCAGACGATTATCTGCGACTCGAAGCGGTTTTCGGGATTTGAGTCGGTTACGCTTCCCGTTTGGCCGGCCCTCAAGCCCGACCCTAATGCCGACCATCATCTGGTGGTTCTCGACCGCCCCAACAACGTGGCCTGGGATTTCTGGGGTGCCCGCTGGGAAAATGGTCAGCTCAAAACAAAGGCGGCGAACAAGGTTGACCTGTTGGGCGATGGGTTAGTGCCCGAAGGCGGCTGTCGATTGGTGGGATTTGCTCTGCTTGCGGGATTGATTACGCCTGAGGATATTGCATCGGGCAAAATCGACCACGCCCTTGTGTTCGCGCATCAATATCTTGCTCCGAGCGCGGTATGGCCTGCCAACAAACACGGCCGCAGGGAGCAGCGCAAGGATTCAATCCCCTGCGGCGGGCTTGTTCAACTGGACCCCGCCCTTGACGTTAATACGCTCGACCTCGGCCCCGTTGGGAAAATGATAGCCCGTGCGTTGCAGGAGTATGGGATGTATTCGAGCGATTTTGCGGATGGCCTTGTGATTTACGCCGAAAACCCGATTGGACGCGAAGTTGACCCCTGGCCGCAGTTCGGCTTAGACCACCGCAGCGCCTGGAACATACCTTTGGACCGTATGCGGGTCGTGCAGCCGGGCGCGACTCGTCGGGACAAGTAGGGCGAAGGACTAAAAAAGAGACAGACGCGTGCCTTGATTTACCTGCCTTTCTTTTTGCCAGGCGCGTCTGTCTTTGGTTAAAATGCCGGGCGGATGGTTGCGTCAGCCGTACCCATCGGTACGGGCGTGACGGCTCGTCCGTCCTTTCAAAGTATAAGAGATTTTCTGGCAGGTGGTAAATGTGAAGGGCAAAAAATCCGTCAAACAAGGGGACATCAATGAGCATAACGACCGGCTCCAACCGTACGGCCTTCAAGTACAAAGGGTCCGCCTTTGGCGGAGTAAGGAGGTCCGCAAATGAGGAAGTATTTGTCTGTTCCGTTAGTGATTGTCATATTTGGCTGCGCAGGGTGTGAGAATGCGTCTGGAGGCAGGGGGACATCCATATCGGCGTGGGGTACAAGGCCGCTGTTCGTCCTGCCGGAAGGGGTGGAGACCCGGTGGGTGACTGCGGAGAACCCGGAGGCGGAGAAAGGCCAGGGCGGCAAAGCCAACGCCGGAAGAAAGGGTTCACCTTGTACAGGTCTGCGGCCGGGAGAAAGTAAGGTACTGGCGGAGGTGAAGGGCAGGAGCGGAATGGTCAGGCGGATTTGGGGCACGATACTCGGCTGCTGGCCGGCAGGACCTGAGGAAGAGAGGCAGCGGCTCGGCAAGATGCTGCGGGGGGTCAGGATTAATATGTACTGGGACGGCGAGGATAAGCCGGCGGTTTCGGCGCCGCTGGGCGACTTCTTCTTTCACGGACTGGGCCGTATGGCGACGTTTGAATCTGCACTGTTTTCCAGCCCTGAGGGCAGGAGTTTCAACTGCTGTATCCCGATGCCGTTCAAAAAGGGTATGAAGATTGTGGCAACCAACGAGACCGAGTACGGCTGTTGGGCGTTTTTCTTTGAAGTGGATTACACGGTCGGCGATGAACTCGGCGACGATGTGATGTACTTCCACGCATACTGGCGGCGGGAGAATCCGACAACGGTCAAGAGGGACTACGAGTTTTTGCCGAAGGTCGAGGGCGCCGGGCGGTTTCTCGGCGTCAATGTCGGGATGATTGCCAACGAGGAGCTTTATCTTGATTCCTGGTGGGGCGAGGGGGAGGTTAAAATCTACCTTGACGGCGATACGGAGTATCCGACTCTGTGCGGAACCGGAAGCGAGGACTATATCGGGACGGCCTGGTGTGAGGGACAGTATTCGAATCTGTATCAAGGGTGCCACCTGGCCGATATGGAGAATATGCGGTTCTGCTTCTATCGGCTGCACATCCCGGACCCGATTTATTTCAGGAAGGATATTCGAGTGACGATGCAGCAGATTGGCGCCGCCGACAGGGGGACTTTCGACAAGTTCAAGGTGCGCAGGCCGAAGATGTACAAGACCGGGCCTGGACTGGTGGAAATCGACTGGGATAAACAGAAGGATGTTCCATTGTTCGAGCGGCAGGATGACTGGTCGAGCTGCGCTTATTTCTATTTGAATAAGCCCGTGAGCAATCTACCGCCGCTGGCGCCTGTCGAAGAGCGCATAGCAGGGCTGTAATGGCTGAGGCAAGTATTTCTGGAGAAGCCGATGAAAATAGCAATAGGTTCGGACCACGCCGGGTACAGGTACAAGGAAGAGCTAAAGAAGTTCCTGCTCGGCAGGGGACATACGGTTGACGATTTTGGGACGCATAGCGAACAGCAGTGTGATTATCCGGATTTTGTCAGGCCGGTCGCAAAGGCGGTGGCGGCGGGCAAATATGAGCGGGGAATTGTGCTGGGCGGCTCAGGCAACGGTGAGGCAATGGTCGCAAACAAGGTTCGCGGCATTCGCTGCGCGATTTGCTGGGATTTACGGTCGGCCCGCTACGGCAGGGCGCACAACGACGCCAATATGCTCTCATTAGGCCAGCGTATGATGGCAATCGAAGAGGCACTCGAGATTGTTGAACTTTGGCTTGGCACGCTCTTCGATGGCGGTCGGCACATCCAGCGAATAGAAAAATTCGAGGTTGAGTGACAAACAGTCCTCCTGCGATTGAGGAGACGAGTTATGAGAAGGAATCTTGCCTTGCTTGGTGTGCTTTTCACATTACTCGCTTATGGTACCAGTTGCGCGCAGAGCGTTCTAGTTGAGGCGGAGTCGTTTGCGGATCCTGGCGGGTGGGTTGTTGACCAGCAATTTATGGACGTGATGGGTTCGCCGTTCTTGCTTGCGCACGGGCTGGGTGAGCCGGTCGCTGATGCAGCGACGCACATAGAACTGCCGGCGGCAGGCAAGTACCGCGTCTGGGTTCGCACCCGCGACTGGGTAGCGCCGTGGAATGTGCCTGGGACGCCGGGAAGCTTTCAACTGCTCATTGACGACAAGGCCGTCGAGACCATCTTCGGCACAGAAGGCGCCGACTGGCACTGGCAGGATGGCGGCACAGTCGAAATAGACAAGTCGGCGGTGACTATCGCTCTGCATGATTTGACCGGCTTTGAAGGCAGGTGTGATGCCATAGTGTTTGCCGCCGGCAATGAACCGCCGCCAAATGACCCGAATGCCCTAATCGCGTTTCGCAGAAAGGCGCTCAAACTGCCGGATAAGCCCACCGATGAGGGGACATTTGATTTTGTAGTGGTCGGCGGCGGGATGGCAGGGACCTGTGCGGCCATATCTGCTGCGCGGTTGGGCTTGTCTGTCGCGCTCATTCAGAATAGACCCGTCCTGGGCGGTAATAACAGCAGTGAAGTGCGCGTCTGGCTTGGGGGCGAGACAAACTACGAGCCATACCCGCGAATCGGCGACATTGTTAAGGAGCTGGACCCAAAGAGGCGCGCACACTACGGGCCTGAAAACGTCGCGGAGATTTATGAGGACTGTAACAAGCTGGCTGTCCTGCGGGCCGAAAAAAACATCTCGCTTTTTCTCAATATGCATGCCTTTGCCGTCGAGAAGGACGGGAACACGATAAAGGCAGTCGTTGCGAAGAATACAAAAGACAGCACCGAGCATCGTTTCGCTGGGGGGTTGTTTGCCGACTGCACCGGCGACGGAACAATCGGTTTTCTGGCAGGAGCGGATTTTGAGATGACAACTGGTGGACACATGGGGCCAAGCAACCTCTGGAACGTCGTCGATATGGGAAGTCCGCAGGCATTTCCTCGATGTCCGTGGGCGGTTGACCTGGCCGATAAGCCGTTTCCCGGCAGAGGCGATAATCCGAGCGTCTATGGCCAGAAAGGGCTTGAGGCCCTCGGCGGGTGGTACTGGGAAAGCGGGTTTTTCTACGACCCTATTGAGAAAGCCGAGTACATTCGTGACCTGAACCTGCGGGCGATGTATGGAGCGTGGGATGCGCTGAAAAACGTAGATAAGGTATATCCAAACCACAAACTGGCCTGGGCGGCATTCATTGCAGGCAAGCGTGAATCCCGCCGGCTTATGGGAGATATCGTATTGACCAAAGACAACCTGCTGCAAGGCAGACGATATGACGATGGCTGTGTCCCCACAAGCTGGGATATGGATTTGCACCTGCCCGCGCGAGAGTACCAGGATGAGCACGGCAAGGATGCGTTTATCTCGAAGGATTACCACACACAATACAAGAGGCCTTACTGGATTCCTTACCGCTGCCTGTATTCACGCAACATCGAGAACCTCTTTATGGCGGGCCGGGACATATCCGTAACGCATGAGGCGCTCGGTTCTGTTCGTGTGATGCGCACCGGCGGAATGATGGGCGAGGTAGTCGGTATGGCCGCTGCCGTGTGCAGGAGCCACGACACGACGCCCAGGACTGTCTATGAAAAACACCTGTCTGAACTAAAGGCGTTGTTGAAAAAGGGCGTGGGCGCGGGACTGAAGGGCCTTGTGCTGGCGGATTTTGGGCGAGGGTTTGATATGTCGCTGCTTTACACAAACAACTCCGAGGTGAACATCACTTCGACTGGTACGTTGTTGGTTAAGACGGCGAAGAAGAATTGGCCCGGCGTAAATGTCAAACCGCCGCCGGATGGGTGGGACCTGTCGAAGTATGCGTACGTCGCATTGGACGTCGCCAACAAAGGCAACAGGGACCT
>CAYGVZ010000241.1:0-4791 GCA_964353475.1 uncultured Pirellulales bacterium
GCGATCTTTGGCAGGATGTCATACAAAAATGTGCCTAAAAATCATGATGCACCCCCTTCTACCTTCTACGTCCCGAGGGGACTACGAAGGGCAGGCGAAGTCACAAAGACACGAAGATTTTCAATCGCGGATTGACACTGATTTATTTGGCCGCAAAAAAGCTATTCCCTTTCATCGTTTAACGATATACTATTTCCTCAAGGGCGGAAGTCCTTCGACCCGCCGCGCCTGACTCAGGACAAGCGGTTTTTTTAATGGAAATTAGTATGGTTGCACATAATATCAGTATTAGTGTAGAACAATGGCAGAAACGATTGGAGAATACATTCAGTTTCAACGGAGTTGGGGGGGCAGCGAGTGGAGTTGGGGGGCGATCAGGGGAGATAGCCTTTGAAGTCAACGGGGACCTGGTCGGTTTTTCTGTATGGAAGGGGCTTTGGGTCGAGCCATTTGACGAATTCGTTTTTGATGGAGTAAGCGAAGAAGTGGTTGCCAGCGGGGTTGTAGTGGCTGATGAAGTAGCGGTCCATGTAGGCGTTGAGGGGTAGGTTGAAGGATTTGTAGTCGCGGACGTGGACGAGGTTCATGTCGAAGTAGAGGAAGTTGTTGGCCTGGAGGAAGTCCACGATTTCCTGGTCGTAGCGTTTGCCGGTCGCAATGAGCTGCTTCATTGCTTTGTAGGGGTCGAAGAGGATGATCATGAGTTTCTTGTTGTTGCGGTCGGCAAAGTCCTTCGCTTTTGTCAGGATGTACTTTGTGGCCCGGAAGGAATACTCGTCGAGCAGGGTGTCGATGTATTCGGTCGGCGGGTTTGAGTTGGCGATGCGGGAGGGCGAGAGGCCGAGTATGTGTTCGAGTTTTCGCAGCGGTTGCGGGTCGATGGCGGAGATGAAGCCGTTTCTGTAGGCGGCCATCTGGAGGGCGAGGTCGTCTTTGAGCAATTGGTACATGAAGTCGGGGTCGGCCATTTTGTAGAGCAGTTCGTGGGTGGGCAGTAGGTTTTCTTTTTCGACGAGTTTGCCTGATTCGAGGTCCATTTCGATGTTTGGCCAGAAGTTGTTGTGGAAGAGCCTGCCTCCGGCGTGGTCCCAGACCGGATAGATGAGGGCGTGTCTGCAGCGCAGGAGTGAGCGGAGGTGGTCGTCGCCCCAGATGTACAGGACGATGTATTCGGCCGCGTGGTCGGTGGATTCTTCGCGGAGCATTCTGCGGTAGGACTGATAGACGCCGTAGCCGGCGCCGCCGAAATTTCTTATGGGTTCGCCGAGGTGGGCGGCGAGGTAGTGCTGCCATGTTTCGCCGTCGCTGACCTGGGAGCATTGGGTAAAGCTGTCGCCGTAGGTGTTAATGCGGCAGGGTTTTTGTGTGTACATGAATGCTGTGCGGGCGCCGTCGGGCTGGACGGTGGAGATTGTTCTGGTTCTGTCGATGCCGTCGCGAGCCATGTAGTTACCGAGGACGTAGCCGAGTTCGGGGTGGAATTGCGTTGAGGAGTATTCGTTGGGGTCGAGCCAGATGTCGAGGGTAGCACGGGGCACGGCGGCGGCTCGGAGGTATTGCTCATAGGTCGGTTTTTCGGCGGCTAAGGTGGGTGCTCTGAGCAAGGCAAGGGAGACGAAGGATACGGCGAGGGAGTACAGCTTGAGAGAGTTGGCTGTGGTCAGCATGGTACAGACTCCTACAAGAGATTCGTTGCTGGCAAGTATAGTGTAGTGGTCCCCGTTAAACAAGGAAAAAGCTAGGGAATTCTTGATAAGCACAACTGCTCGTACTGGCAAGGCGTCTTGTAGCCAATCGACGAGTGTGGGGAGCAGTATAAAGCGTTTCTATTGCGCTGAAAGAACAATCCCAAAACCAGCTTTAAAGGGAAGCAGTATGGAAGTGAGATCATTCCAAAAAAGGCGAGTAAAACTGAAGGCGAAGATTGTTCGTGAAATGGGAGTAGATGAGCCTTCTTCCGAACTAGGGTATACCCGTTCATTTCTCTGCTGGCTTTTGGTTATCAGCGTGCGCGGATCCGCAGCGCCACATCGATTGAATAAGCCGGCGTCGCGACCTTGAAATTTCCTCCGGTCCAATTTATCGTCTCCGTTCCAACGACGGTCCCGGTCGCAG
Source organism: uncultured Pirellulales bacterium (assembly GCA_964353475.1). Taxonomy (GTDB): domain Bacteria; phylum Planctomycetota; class Phycisphaerae; order Sedimentisphaerales; family Anaerobacaceae; genus CAYGVZ01. Next base: position 2,116 of record CAYGVZ010000241.1, read on the forward strand.
GGTCAACCCACTCCAACATATACGTTCCAGCCGGAACTGCCATCAGGGTGATGGTATCACGGTAAGTTCCGGCCTTGGCGACGAAGTGCGCCCCCCACTTTCCATCATTTGTGCCGTGGAAAAGATAAAGTGCGTACTGTTTCCCTGGCTCTGCGAGTGCGCTGGCGAAGGCGTCGGAAGGCACGCCCTCGAAATCAGTGAAACGCGACAACCCCGCAAGATTCAGGGAATTCATGAAATCCAGCAGGATTTTTTTCTGCGGGACGATTGTGGTTTGTGTGTCTTTTCCGCCAGTTTCCCGCCCACGGCGGTATTCGCCGTTTAGATTAATAAATCCAGCTCCTCCTCTTAACATGAACCACCACCCCTCCACGCGGACGTCTTCTACGGTATAGGCCCCCGTCAGACCGTAGCCGAAGTAATCCGATTCAACATCAACTATTGGCTTGTTCACCTCGTAGTCCTTGTCAATGGCTTTTCCGGCAGGACCGACGTACTCGGTGGGTAGCCACTCACACCACGATGCGCGGGAACAATCGGGCGAGAGATTTTGCACTGTTTGCCCGAGGATATGTTTTTTGGGCAGCGGTTCTTCGGCTTTAAGAAAGGCCTCTTTCATTGCCTGCAGCCAGGGCCCCACCCGGTTGTCAGGGAGTGTCGTGGTGCTGCCGTCCGGCCGTCCCACGAGCGAGGGTTCATCGCAGAGGTCAAAGATAACGTTATCGTATCCGTTTAATTCAGTCGTGATTTTGGCAATGTAGGCCTTCTGGTATCGGACGACTCCCTCATTTCTGCTGTCCAACGTAGTGAACAACCCACAGTCGTTGGCTTCATATTGCCCAATGTTCTGGATGTTGTTGCCGTGGTACATGGCCATCAATGGCCAGCAGTCCGCATACATGCCGTTGAAGAAGGCGACTTCGACAATGATGTCTTTCCGAAGTGCCGTTTCCACGAAAGCCCTCAGCCGGGTGAAATAATCGGGATTCCAACTGTCGAGGTCAAACCGGCAAGAGGGCTTACCCAGATCTGCCAGCGCGGAATTGGCACCTGTCTGGCTGGATTTTGCCCATGGCAGTATTTGCCGACCTGGACTGGGGCCCAGCGGATTGCCGGGAAGATATTTGTCGGGCGGTTCAAACATCCCCCCTGGATAAATTCTGGTCAGATTCATTCCTTGGGCGGCGAGAAAATCCAGATACTTGGCAAAATCAAAATCCCGGTCGATGACCGCTCCGTAATGGTGGTCTGAGGTGATGAGAACCAGGGGTCTGTCCTTATAGAAGAAATAGTGGGGGTTGGTCTGCCACACTCTGATAGGTTCGGCCCAGCTTGGGGCCGCCAGCATTAAAAGGCCAGCAAATAAGAACCCGGTCGTTGCACCGTCTCGAAGATGCCTTCCGGAGGGTCGAAATTTCTCTGGTTGGTCCTGTTTTTCCATGGCTTTAACTCCGCGAGTTGGGACAAGGATTTATATTTTACCGCACTGTATAGAACCGACGTATTTAATAAAAGGCCATCACATACATCGCTGCCAAGTACACAAGGGTAAGACAAAAAAATTCTCGACATGGGGCAGCCCTGTACAAAAGCTGGTTCGGCTGTCATTGTGAAGCCGCAAGCTCGGCACAGTGACGCTCGGCCGCCTGCCGGGATAGCCACCTCTGGCAAGCGATTTGTACGTGCGAACGCGGCCGCTCTTTGAGGCCTCAATTAGCGGCCTGCATGTAAAAACTTGCCAGTTCCTGCCCTTCTTCTTGTATATTGGAGGCAATTTGGCCATGACCGTAAACCGAATGTTCAATATCGTTACCGATAAAATATTGAACGGACATACGCCGGAATTGTTTGTATCATATTGTCATGTCTCAGGCAACAATCTGACCTCATTATGAAAGGGGCGAATATGGAACATGCGAAAAAATCGGAAAAGAGCGTAAATACCACGCGACGTGAATTCCTCAAAACTTCGACCACAGTGGCTTCAGCGGCGGCACTGGGTGTCATGGGGCTGAGCACTAAGGTGCACGCCGCAGGCAGCGATATTATCCGTGTTGGTATGATCGGTTGCGGCGGACGAAATGCAGGCGCCGGCGCACAGGCCCTCACGGCAGACCGCGGTGCTCGACTGGTCGCAATGTGCGACATCTTCATGGACCGCGTAAAAGAAAAACGACAGGTCCTTAAAGAGCAGAAGGGCGAGCAGGTTGTCGTTGACGATGACCGCTGTTTTGAAGGATTCGATGGGTACAAGCACGTCATCGAGGCATCCGATGTAGTCCTGATAGCCAATGCAGCCAAATTTCATCCACTGCACGCGATGGCCGCCGTCAAAGCTGGAAAACACGTTTTTGTGGAGAAACCTCATGGCATTGACCCTGCGGGCCTTAAGCTTATGGAGCAGGCGGCAGAACTGGCCAAACAAAAAGGTCTTTGCCTGGTCTCTGGTCTGCACAGCAGGTATCACACCGGCTATGCCGAGACCGTGCAGCGGATTCACGACGGCGCTATCGGCGACGTAGTTGCAATCGAGGAGAATTTCCTGCGTGCCCCCTATGTCTTATTTGAGCGCAAGCCCGGGCTTTCAGAGCTGCAGTGGCAGTGCAGCACGCAGTATCACTTCCGCTGGCTTAGCGGCGACGACGTCGTGCAGTCGCTCGTGCACAATCTCGACCG
>CAYGVZ010000242.1:0-4770 GCA_964353475.1 uncultured Pirellulales bacterium
CTGCGGCGGGTTAAGCTCGAGTTTTTTCTGATAGCCGATGCTGATATCGACAACGCGGCTTGTTTCATAGAGGAGCGCCCGCCCTGCCTCGATTGTTGTTTTCATATCAATGAGCATATCGCGCACGGCAGGCAATTTTTCGATTGCCACGCCGAACTGTCTTCTGCTGGATGCGTAGTCGCGCGCGATGCGATAAGTGGCCTCGGCGATGCCGAGTGACTGTCCTGCAATGCCGATGCGAGCGCCGTTCATTAGCGACATTACGTAAGTTACCAGCCCGCGCTGTCGCTCGCCGATAATTTCACAGGGGGTATTGTCGAAGAAAATTTCGCAGGTCGGGCTGCCGTGGATGCCTAATTTGTCTTCGAGCCGGCGGATGTGGACGGTGGGACCCCTGTCGCAGACGAAGAGCGACAGCCCCAGCCCGCCGGCGCGGTCTGGTTCACTGCGGGCAAGCACGAGCAGCACTTCGCCGCAGCCGTTGGTGATGAAGCGTTTGACGCCGTGGAGAAACCAGCCGCCTTTTTCATTCTGGAAGGCGCGGAGCTTTACAGATTGCAGGTCGCTTCCGGCATCCGGCTCGGTTAGCACCATAGCGCCGGTAACTTTGCCTGTAGAAAATGGGGGCAGGTACTTTTGCTTGAGTTCTTCGGAGGCGAAGGCGTTGATGGTCTCGGCGATGCCCTGCAAACCGAAGATGTTCATCAGCGAGGCGTCCGCGCGGGAGACGATTTCAATAGCGATGGAATAAACGAGATTGGGAAAATTGAGTCCACCGAAACGGTGCGGGAGCGTGAAGCCCATTACTTCTGCCTTTGCGAGCTTGTCTAACGATTCGGCGATGCCTTTTGCATAGCTGACCGAGCCGTCGGGGTTGAGTGTGTTTCCCTCGCGGTCCACGGATTCTGCGCGAGGGGCGATGAACTCGGCGGCAAGCTGGCCGAGAGAATCGAGCACCATATCGTAATTGCGAATTGCCTCGGCGGCATCGGCTGGCGCGTAATCAAACTGTGAGGCGAATTTGAAATCCTCTTCGCAGATTGCAGCCACTTTGCCGAGGTCTAAGTGTCTGAAGAGAAACTGAATGTCATCGTTGTCGCGGTAAAAGTTTGGCATTTTTATTTACCTGCGGTTGCTGGTTCCTTGAATCCTTTTTCTTTAATTGCCTTAATCATTTTTGGCACGACGATGTTGAGGTCGCCGACGATTTTATAATGAGCGACTTGGAAAATCGGCGCATCGGGGTCGTTATTGATTGCGACGATTTTCTGGCTCTGGCTCATACCGGCCTGGTGCTGGATGGCGCCGCTGATGCCGACGGCGATATACAAACTTGGCCGAACGGTTGTCCCGGTTTGTCCCACCTGGTGGTCATGGTCGATAAATCCGAGGTCAACGGCGGCCCTGGTTGCAGCAGGCGCTGCGCCGAGGCAGTTGGCAAGGTCCCAGATAAGTCTGAAGTTGTCTTTGCTGCCTACGCCTGCGCCGCCGGCGACAATTATTCGAGCGGCCTTGAGGTTCACCTTCTTCGGCCTCTTGTGCTCATCCAGGATTTCAAGAGGCAGTTCCGCCGGGGTCAGATGCACCTTCTCTTCGATGATTTGGCCCTTCCGTTTCGCATCCGGCTCCGGCATCGGCATCACGCCCTCGCGGACGGTCGCCATTTGAGGCCAGCGGTCGTAGTTAATGATTGTTGCGATGATATTGCCGCCGAACGCAGGCCGAATCTGGAACAGAAGGTTCTTGTGGACTTCTTCGCTTTTGGGCGGCTGGTGGTCACCGATTTGCAAATCAGTGCAGTCGGCCGTAAGACCTGCCTTTGCTGCGCTTGCGATGCGAGGCGCGAGGTCCCTGCCGGCAGCAGTCGCACCATAGAGGACAATCTGCGGCTTATGGCTGTGGATTAAATCGTAAATGACTTTTGCGTAACTGTTTGCCTGGTAGTGTTCGAGTAGCGAGTTTTCGGCCAGATACACCTTGTCTGCGCCATATTGAATGAGTTTCGCCGCTAACGGCTCGACCTGGTCGCCCAAGAGCATCGCGGCTAATTTTACGCCGAGAATATCGGCTAAGTGTCGCGCCTTACTCATCAGTTCAAGAGGCGTATCCTCAAGTTTGCCGCCGTGCTGCTCGGCAAACACCCACACCTCGCCTTTTCTGTTAACATCTATCATAATTTGCGACGTTTTCCTTAAGCGATGATTTTATCTTCGATAAGTTCGTGAATCATAGCGATTAGTCCATCGTCGGTCGGCTCGATGGTTTTGCTTTCCTTGGCGGCCAGGACGACGCTCTGGATGCGGTGGACTTTGGTCGGCGAGCCGTTCCGGCCGCACCATTTCAAGTCGGCCTTGAGGAAATCGAGGTCCCACTGCTGAATGAGCAGGCCCTTTGATTCGAGTTCGGCGCATTTTTGCGCGGCCAATCCTTTCAGTTCGGCTTCGGTCGCGCTGGGGTTTTCCGCCTTGAGCTTTTGCCCGATTTCAACCGGCGCAAGGGCGCCTTTGAATTTCATAAGTTTCTTTGCAGCGGCGACTCGCGGCTCGTTGGCGTCGCCTGTAACGGTCAGCAGAGCGGGCAGCTTGGTGCGGACCTGCTGCCAGCCGTTGCCGATGTTTCGCTGGAGGGTGATAGTCCCGTCATCGAGTGCGATGAGTTTTTCGACGTAGGTGATTTGCGGTATGCCGAGTTTTTCCGCCAATTGCGGGCCGACCTGGGCGGTGTCGCCGTCAATTGCCTGTCTGCCGCAGAGGACAATATCATACTTGAGAGTCCTGACGGCGCAACTGAGGATGTAGCTTGTCGCGAGCGTATCGCTTGCAGCACAGCGTGCATCGGTAACGAGAACAGCGTCGTCTGCGCCGCGGTACAAGGCGTCTCGCAGGACCGCCGCTGCTGCCGGCAGACCCATAGTGATGACAGTAACCCTGCCGCCGAGCCGGTCTTTTATATCGAGCGCCATTTCGAGGGCGTTAAGGTCTTCGGGATTGAAGATGGCGGGCAACGCCGAGCGATTCACCGTCCCGTCGTCGTTCATCGCCTTGCCCGTAATCCTTTTTGTATCGGGCACCTGTTTGACCAACACAACACAATTGTACGGCACTAATAATCTCCTATTCGGCACACGTTGTCATAGTGTGACTTGAAAAGGACGTTAGTTTAGCAGGAAACGGCCGGAAGTCAATTGCAAGGGTGCGGTGGTTTGGCGGCTCGACCTCGGTGTGAATAGCGTTGCAATTCGAGTGCGGATTATCAGCGTCTTTGGCGCGGCCGGCGGCCTCCGCGGAAGCGGTGTCCCCTGCTCATTGATGAGAATCTGCCTTTGTGCAGGCCCAATAGTGGCTTCGGCGTAACGGGTTTTATGTAAGTAAAGCCGGGACATTCGATTGGTGTAAATTCACGTCCGATGAATTTTTCAATCGCACGGAGATACTTGTGCTCATCGCGGGAAACAAAGGTAATCGCATCTCCCGTGGCTTCAGCGCGGCCTGTGCGGCCGATGCGATGAATGTAGTCCTCGGGAATTACGGGGACATCGAAGTTTATGACGTGCGAGATTCCGGTAACATCGATGCCGCGAGCGGCGATATCGGTAGCGACCATAACGCGGTACCTGCCGTTCTTGAAGCCGTCCATCGCCCGCTCTCGCTGGCTCTGGTTGCGGCCTGAGTGTATCGCCACCGATACAACGCCGGCGCCTTCGAGCCAGCGGTTAATCCTGTCGGCGCCGTGCTTGGTGCGGGAAAAGACCAGCACGCTGGACAAATGGGTGCCGCTAAGCAGGTGCAAAAGGAGGTCGATTTTCCGCTCTCTATCGACAAAATAGATATGCTGCGCAATTGTCTCGATGGGGTTGCGAGGTCGGCCAATCTGAATCATTATGGGCGACTTCTGGACGCCCTCGGCCAGTGCGCTTATTTCAGGAGTTACGGTGGCGGAAAACAACATCGTCTGGCGATTCGTGGGCACTGCGCTAATGATTCTCCGCACGTCCCTGATGAAACCCATATCGAACATCCGGTCGGCCTCATCTAAAACGAGCACCTCGACGTGCCGCAGGTCGATGGTGCGCCGGTGCATATGGTCCAGCAGCCGACCGGGCGTTGCGACAACGATGTCAACGCCCTGATGAAGCGCGTCAAACTGCCTCTTGATATTCACTCCGCCATAGACGGCTAAGGTGCGCATATGCAGGAATCGCCCGTATGTACGTATGGACTTTTCGATTTGCACCGCTAACTCGCGTGTCGGCGTGAGGATAAGCGAGCGGACAACTTTTCTTTTGGACGTGTGCTCGTGGCTGAGACGGTTCAGAATGGGCAGGACAAACGCGGCGGTCTTGCCCGTCCCCGTCTGGGCGCAACCGATGATGTCCTTGCCGGCGATTGCCGCCGGTATCGCCTGCGACTGAATTTCAGTGGGGGCGATATAGCCGGTAGCGAGTATCCCCTGCACTAACGGGTCCGATAGGCCAAATGTCTTGAATGGCATAACATTATCCTAACAACATAAAAAAGACACGGATTAACACTGATTCACACTGTTTATAATTCATTGCTCTGTGAAAATAAAATACATCTGCCCTGCGGGTACACTCTGTTCTTATCAGCGTCTTCAAGTTTGGCTGGATTATAGCATACATATTCTAAAATACCAATCACGAAAATCGAAGTCCGAAATAAATCGAAAGCTATCCGCTGTGTGCTTTGTGGTAAACGGGTGCATCAAAAAATAGTGGCGCATTGCGTATAGCTGTGGTATATCCAGAAA
>CAYGVZ010000243.1:0-4763 GCA_964353475.1 uncultured Pirellulales bacterium
ATTGTCCTGAGGGCGTTGACCTTTGGCCGACTGCCGCCGATGGCGGCGGTAAATCGCTGAGCAGGATAACGCCGGGTAATTACGGCAATGACCCCGGCAACTGGAAGGCCGCCGCTCCATCCCCCGGCGCCGTCAATCCGTAAAGCTGTGTTTTGCTGATGCGTGCCTGCAAGCTGGGACGGAGTTCGGCGCCCGATCTCTATTGGCTGGAGGGCGGTGTGCCTGCCCAAAAATCTGCATAAAAGCCCTTGCAGGGGCGGCGGGCAGGCCATATAATTTCCTGTTGTCGAGCAATGAGAGACGAGCCGCGAGTGACGAATTATTGCGGGTGTAGCTCAGGGGTAGAGCGTCACGTTGCCAACGTGAATGTCGTGAGTTCGAATCTCATCACCCGCTCTTTTGGATTTTGTTTTGAATGGAGGCGCTGACGAATATAGTCCGGGCGAGTTACCGGCTAACAGAGTAGTTTGGCGTTGGTCGTCCGGGCGTCAAGGTCCTGCTGACGCGGGACCCGGTAAGAATTGAGATGGCTGCGGGAAATGGCCTTGCTGTGTTAAATGCAAGGTTTTTCCCAAAGCCATTTTTCTCTGTTGTCTGGAACGGGTTGAGGTTCAATAAGATTGGAGCAGCAAAATGGCTGAGCAGGAAACGGTAGCGAAAAACACAGTAACCATCGAGCAGTCCGGGCCGTGCAAAAAGAAAATCATCGTTGAAGTGCCGCGGCAGACAATTGACAAGGTAGTCGATGGGCAGTACGAGACGTTGCGCAAGGACGTGGTGCTGCCGGGCTTTCGCAAGGGTCGTGCGCCGCGCCGGCTTCTCGAAAAGCGCTTTGGCAAGGAGACGGGCGAGCAGATAAAACTCAAGCTGCTGTCCGACGCCAGCGAGGCGGCGTTAAAGGACAACAAGCTTGATGTGCTCGGCGAGCCGAACATCGACCACGAGAAAATATCGCTGCCGGCGGATGGACCCTTCAAGTTTGATTTCGAGGTCGAGGTGCGGCCCGAATTTGAGCTGCCTTCGCTCGAAGGTATCCCGGTTGAGAAAAGAAAACTCGAAGTAACAGATGCGCAGATTGACAGGGAAATTGAACTGTTGCAGCGATGGTCGGGCGTCTGGATGCCGCGAGAGCCCGTGGCTTCGCCCCGAGGCGAGGAAGGCAAGATTGAACCCAACGACCAGGTAATCGCGGATGTTGCCCTGAAGGTCGAGGGCGCCGAGCAGCAGGAGAAACTGGAGAACATTGAGATATTTGCGCGGCATAATAGTTTCGTCGGGGCGGTCCCCGTTGAAAATCTCGACGAGCTGCTGGTCGGCGGCAGGAACGGCGATGTGAAGAAGACGACCGTGTCGGTCCCGAAGACGTACTTCAGGGAGGAATACCGTGGCAAGAACATCAAGGTCGAGATAACAATCAAGGAAGTCAAATGGCTCAAGCCCGCTGAGATGAACGAGGATTTCTTGAAGCGGCTGAACATCAAGGATGAAAAGGAGCTGCGCGACGGACTGCGAGACCGGCTACAGGGTCGGCTTGAGGCGGAAATTCGCGCAGAAATGGCTGAAGGGATTTATAAGTATCTGCTGGGCAAGGCCGACTTTGAGCTGCCCTTAGACGTAGTGGCGGACCAGGCAGTAACGGTCCTGCGGCGCCAATATGCCTCGCTCCTTTCGAGGGGCCTGCCGCGAGAGCGGATTGACGAGCAGATGACGCAGTTACAGGCGGCAAGCGAACAGCAGGCCAAAGACCAGTTGAAGACCTTCTTCGTAATGGACAAGATTGCAGACAAGCTCGGCATAAAGGTAACGGAGGAGGAAATCAACGGCTACATTGCTCAACTGGCAGTGCAGCGCAAGCAGCGGCCCGAACGACTGCGGGAAGAGATGGCCAGAGACGGCTCGTTAGCCCAGTTCGGCCTGCAGATCCGGGATGAAAAGGTCGTTGCCAAACTGCTGGAGACGGCAAAGATAACCGAGGTCGAGGCGAAGAAAGAGAAAGAACCGGCTGAGAAGCCGGCGAAGAGAGTTGTGCACAAGGAAGCGGCAAAAGAGAAAGAGCACCCGCCTTTGGCGAGGTCCCGCCCACAGGCGGACAAGGCCGCCGCGAGCAAGGCCGAGGGGGCCAAAGAGCACAAAAAGGAAACGCCAAAGAAGGGTGCCGCCAAAGAAAAGGAAGTGAAAAAGGCGGAGAAGAAGGAAGACGCGAAAAAACATAAGACGCCGGTGCGAAAAAAGAAAACCGACAAGTGAAAATGGACGATATGCTCTTAGAGCGGCTTGAGGAAAGTCGATGTTTACCGAACATACGAATAAAGATGTTGGCAGAGGACCTATGAATATCAACGCCTACGACCAGTACGGCCCGGGACAATATCAGCGGTTTCGCCAGTTGAGTTTGGACGACCTGCTGTTGGATAACCGCATCGTGTTTCTCATCGGCGAGATTTCGTACTCGCGGGCCGCCGAAGTTATTATGAAGATGCTCTACCTGGATAACCAGAAGCGCAACAGCGAGATAAGCTTGTACATAAACTCGCCGGGCGGCAGCGTTGACGACACAATGGCCATTTACGATACGATGCGGTTCGTCACCTCACCCATTGCGACGTACTGCATCGGCAGGGCCGATTCGGGCGCAGCGGTGGTGCTGTCGGCCGGCGCGAAGGGCAAGCGGTTTGCGCTGCCCCACGCCAAGGTTATGCTGCACCAGCCCTGGGGCGGAGTGTATGGCCAGGCGGCGGACATCAAAATCCAGGCCGAGGAAGTCCTCAAGGCCAAGGATATGATAAACCAGATTCTGTCGAAGCACACGGGGCAATCCATCGAGAGAATTGCCTCGGAAACAGAACGCGACAGGTATATGAGCGCGCTCGAGGCCAAAGAGTACGGCCTTATCGACGAGGTGCTCGAGGAAGATACGGACAAGCCAAAGGGCGAAAAGAAATCATAAAGCAAAAGAATCGGTGTCTGAAAGAAGCGGGCAATGGAAGTGAATCAGAATTTAGTGCCAATCGTGATTGAAAAAACCGGTCGCGGTGAACGTGCCTACGATATTTTCTCGCGGCTGCTCAGGGACAGGGTCGTTTTTATCAGCGGCCCCATCGAGGATGATTCCGCAAACCTGGTTATCGCCCAGATGCTCTTCCTGAGCAACGAGGATGCCAAGACCGACATTCATTTGTACATAAACTCGCCGGGCGGCTCGATTACCGCCGGCCTCGCTGTTTACGACACGATGCAGTTTCTGCGCTGCGATGTTGCGACGTATTGCGTGGGGCAGGCGGCGAGTATGGCGGCGGTGCTGCTGGCAGGCGGCAAGAACGGCAAGAGGTCCCTGCTGAAAAACGGCAGGGTACTTTTGCACCAGCCGTTGATTACGGGCGTTCTCACGGGGCCTGCGACTGATTTGGATATCGAGGCCAAAGAGATACTGCGGCTGCGCAGCCGACTTTACCAGATTCTTGCGAAGGACACGGGACAGGCGGTTGAGAAAATCGAGAAGGACTGCGACCGCAACCTCTGGCTCGAAGCCAATGAGGCAATCGCATACGGGCTGGCCGACAGGGTGATGCAAAAAGCGCCCGAGATTGTCAAAGCCGAGACACAAAGCAAGAACGCAGAGTAGTGAATTTAGAATTTAAAATGAAGAACACACAAAAAGAACCTGCGTACCGGTTAAATCCCTTCTGCATTCTATATTCTCAATTTTTAATTTGCTGCGTCTTATATCTTGTATGCGGCTGTGAAGGCCCGCAGCGAGGCGGGGGGACACCGGCACTGGAGGCGGCCCGGCAGACAGAGACGCTTGCTGAGCGAAACAGCCGGTTGACCGGCCAGCTCGAACAGCAGCGGGCCGAGAACGAGCGATTGGCCAAACAGATTGAAGAACTCTCAAAGCTGCCAGGCGAGGCCCGACTGGAAAAACTTTACACCGTCGCCGCAATCAAGATAGGAGGATACACCAACTTCTACGACCAGGACAAGGACGGCGCCAAAGAAACCCTTATAGTGTACTTTGCGCCGATTGACAGCGTGGGCGACCCGGTAAAGGCAGCCGGGACGGTCGATGTCCAACTGTGGGATTTGAACAAGGCGCAGAATGAAGCGATTCTTGCCTCCTGGCATATTGAACCGGGCGAACTGCAAAAGATGTGGTTCGATGCAATGCTCAAAATCAACTATCGGCTGACCTTCAACGCTGCAAAAATAAGCGCTCTTCCGCCCTCGCCCCTGACGGTCAAGGTTACATTCGTCGATTCCCTCACCGGCAGGACCTTCACCGAACAAAAAGTCATCAAACAATGAATAAATTTCTGATGAGATACGAAATGGAGTTGGGAATCAAAAACGGACGGTCAAGCTGATGAACACCGCGATTGAGATACCAAAGGAGAAAATTTCCGCTTTTTGCAGACGCAATCACATACGGCGTCTTGCTTTCTTCGGCTCGGTTTTGCGGCCTGATTTCTCCGCCGACAGTGATATAGACGTACTGGTTGAATTTGAAGAGGGATGCGTGCCGGGTTTCGCATTTTTCGAGATGGAGGACGAGTTGTCGCGTATGCTTGGCCGCAAGGTTGACCTCAACACGCCGGGATTCCTTAGCAGATACTTCCGCGATAAAGTCCTCGCAGGCGCCGAGGTACATTATGAGCGAAACTGAGGATATTGTTCGCTTGAGACACATGCTCGACGCGGCGCAAAAAGCCCTTAATACGCATTATGAAAAAAACTCGCGCGCATGTTAAAATGGGGTAGCGCGAGAT
>CAYGVZ010000244.1:0-4727 GCA_964353475.1 uncultured Pirellulales bacterium
CAATATTATCCTTATTTAATCCCATCGTTTCTCCTGCCTCTTTTGCGCTCATCCATTCTCTGATAATATTATTATTTAAGTCTAACTGGAAAATAGGTCTACTAATAACAATAACTTGTCCTTTGTGTTTGCACTCCATTGAACAATATTTCTGAAGCTTTTTTGTTCTGCGTTTTTTGGCTTTAAATAATTTACCACAAAGAGGACATTTTGTTTCTATAATTGGAGCCCGATTTAATACTGGTCTACCATTTTGGAAATTTCTTTTTTGAGTTTCGCTTATTTTTTTTCTTATCAACTTAGACATTTTCCTGCCAAGTTGTGATCTCGAAGCGTCAAGACAAATATTATAATAAGGTTTTAATATATTTAGATAATAATTTTCTTTCTCAAGCAAATCATCTACGTGACATAATTCTATAATCTCAAATCTTATATCATAATTCAATTCGCGATATTTATTGTAGAAATTTTGAAGTCTTGCATTTCTATGCCGATTTCCTTTCAGATCAGAACAATGATCTAAATACCTTTTTCTTAAATAATTTGTACTGCCTATATAAATTCTGGTATTTCTATCGTTAGATATTTTATATATTCCTGATTTCTTATCCGAATTTCTATCTATTTTATAGATAAGGTTCATTGTTTGGAATGATTCTAAATACAATATTACGAAATATATTTGAATAATTGATAATTGTTGAAAAATAAAGCCGGATGATTAGTCCGGCTACCAACTTTCTTTAATCGGTCTCTAAGATTAGTTATGTGGCAATATTGCCTTATGGTAATATTTCTGGAAATGGTTCGTTATCTAAATACTTTAAATTGCGAATTGTTTCTTTTTTATAGAACGCATTCCATGATTTAACTATAAATGCCCGTAATGTTTTACCAGAATATTTTTTATCACTCGTTGCATTTGCCATTAATACGGATGTTAATTTTCTAAGTGGATCATTTTGATTTTCATCAAAATTCATATAGCATAATTTATTAAAAAATTCATCCGCTAATTTATCAGTTTTTTCATTAAAGAAAATATATAATGGTGCAAATAAACCAATTGGCATTAAGTGTTTATAAGCATTATACCATACATCGCATTTTTTCTTTGTTGCAACCCAAAATTCTGGCTTTTCAAAATATGTATCAAGCACATCCTGATTTGTCGCATATTTTTTATAGGCGGGTTGCGATGCCCCTCCGCCCTTGTACTCCGACAGGGGGACACCCGGTACGCTATAAACATTTGTTCTTTTTATTTTCAAATATGTTTTAATTATCATGGCTATTTTATGACCATCTTTAACCCCCATTATGTTTAAGCAATCGCCTCCGGTTCTATTCACCCCGGTATCAATAACAGAAAAGACATCTTTTGACACACCCTTTACAACTAAAAACTCCTGTGAGGTATTTGATTTAATAATAGCATTCATTCTATGATAACCATCTATCAAACCAAAATCGTCATTAAAAATTAATGGTTCTCCTGTCAGTTCCCATTTACCCTGCAACATTTGATAAGATAGAAATTCAACATGATTTTTCTTAATTGGTCTGTTCACCAATTTACTTTTATCCAGAATGTTTTTTGCCATTACTGGATTAATTGTAATAACTTCTGTTTTCATTATTTTAAAATTTAAATTTATATTAATAATAATTTCATAGGCATTATCACATTCTTTTGGTTTATTGTTTATTTCATAGTTTTTAGTTTTAAGTTATTATTTCTAAAATTGCCTATTTATTCATTATTTCTTTTATCTCGTATTCCCATAAACTATTTGTCACTCCGGTTTCTATATTTACGGTGTTATATTTCCAATCATAAGAATACATCAAGCGCTCACTAAAATTTTTTATAAGCTCAGGTTCTCCGCAAATAATTGTTTTGTCATTTATTTTTTGCCCCATTTTATAATCAGGAGGATATTCTAATCTTCTTAGTCTCCAATAGGTTGTTTCTTTTGCGGTCGATAAATCTTTTTTTATTTCTTCGATTTCTTTTTTGAGTTCTTCAATTTCTGTTTTCATTTTATTTTATTATTTTAATAGTTTCCCAGATGGTGTCTCCGAGTACATCATAAGAATATTTTTGTTTTCTTATGAGCGTTTGAAGCCAATAAATTTTATTTTTAAATCGAAAAGGAAATAACAAAAATCTTTTTATAATTCGAGTATCCCCAAAAATAGGTTGATTTAATTTGATTTTCATAGTTTTTATTTTAAGTTATTATTTCCAAAATTGTCACCATTTCTTAGTTGGTTTTTTATTTCATAATTCAGTTATTGGTATTGTAATCCCAACAATAAAAAACATACCCCTGCCAAATGCTTCTATTCCTGCCGGTGGATTAAATTGATTTATTCCCTTATCCCAATATGAAGCATCGTGTCTCTGGTTCCATTGCTGCCCCCTGGCAACATTATAGATAGGATCAAATATTGCTATCCTTAACGTCACATAACTTCCAATGTATGCCAGCCAATCTCCTTTTTCAATGTCGCAAATCCAGGGAGCGGTTAATGTAATCCCAATAGAAGCCGCATTAAAGATATGTGCTATATCCCGGTTCTTATCCTGAGCTATCCAAGCATCGCCAATCGCATTAAGCGTGATGGCTGTCAGATTAATAGTTATAACTTTGGCTGATTTTGGAATCTTTTCCCAGAATGTTTTTTCCGGTGTGTAGAATATATCCTGTGCCTGACATATACATCCTGATAAGAGAAATAGAATTAATAGTTTTGTTTTCATAGTTTTTATTTATTTAGAATCATTCTAAGCAGGTATTTCATTATCTAACCCCGTTAATTAAAATCTCTGTATTTTATTTTAGTTATAATTCTTCCACCATTTCTTGAAAATAAATCTATTTTAGGTTTCATTACCAAACCCTCTGATATGTAATATGTATTCTCAGCTATCAATGAAGTAAATCCCTTACTGACTAATTTTATAGCATCTGACAATTTCCCTATATTTACAATCGGAACTACTTTAATAGATAATTGTTCTGCTATCCTTACTACATCTTCATATCTTAACCACCATTTCCCTATTTTAATATCGAATAAAATGAAATCCACACTATTGTGGAGATAATTACCTCCTGCCTTCTGAATTTTTGCCCCATAACCTTCACCATAAAGACATACTTCTGTTAGTTCGTCTGGAATGGGTGGAAAAATATGATTCATTAATTCGAGTGTAAACTTGTCCTGTAATATGCTTAATAAAAAGGCTGGAATTTGAGCATTATCTGTTTTACCACCAAATCGCACAGTTTTTCCATCGAACATTACCCTGATATTTGTACCGTCAATTTTTTCAGTCCAGACCCATTCAATATTCTGTAATAATTCAAATTCGGGTAGCGACCATTGATCAATTAAAAGAGTCTTAAAATTATCAGCAGGATTTCTTAGAAATACTGTCTGAATTTTGTGGTATTCTTTCATCTTAATTTATTATTTATCCAGTTTATAAATGCCAAAATTAACATTGCTGCTATTAAACTAACCAGTAATAACCCGATAATCGTTAGTGCTGCTTTCATATTGCTTCGTATTCTTTAATTTTTCTGATCTTTGTTATATTCTCAAATGGTACTGATATTTCAAAATCATCATTATCATCATCCATGATAAAGATTGCCTTTCTTGTTGTAAGTGCGATTATCACGCCCACCCGTATATTTGGTATTTCTCTCTTAACTGTTATTTTTCTTTCTATTCCTTCTTCGATAATTATCCCTGGAACATTCTTTAGAAGTGTATAAGATAGTTCGACTTGCTTACCGATGTATTTTTCGATTTCTTGTGAGGTCATTCTAATACTTTAACTGAACATTTATCTATCTTAGAAACTATTATAAACATCTCGTCATGTGGCACGTTGGTAGTATAAGCAATTAACACACCATTTAAGTACCATTTAACATATTTACTATTCCACATTATTGTATAAGTATTTTCTGTCGTTTGCAATTCGCGAATCAAAAATCTGTTCTTTGTCTTTACCTGAAATTTGATAGTTTCCCTTTTACTTATATCGTTAAAATCCATCCCGTATTTCCAGTTAGTATATCCTTCCATCCCAGGATCATAGGGATTAAAAACAATTTCATTTTTTTCATTGTACCTGCAATAAGCATCCAATCCCTGCCTAAAAGCAATCTCATTTGTTATTTTAAACTTGCTATACCAAACATAAGTTGAAAAATATATGCCTGTTCTGTTTTTAGGGCACATCAACTCAATATCAGCTTCAATGTAAAAAACTCCGGTCTTGATATTAAGTAACCATAACGCTGGCCAACTCTTTTTATCTATCGGTTGCCAGAGTTTCGCTTTAAACTGGAATATGCCATATTTCTGAGTAAAGATTCCGCAAGTGTTCCAGTCGTTTTGAGTTTTAGGAAACCAGGGGAGATTATAATTCCATCCTTTAAGTCCACCCCATTCTAATTCCTTGAAATCATAGGTATCTAATATATCAAAACTCTCACTACTAAATGTTACCTTTCCTGAGAACTTAGTCTTAAATAAAGTCCTGAGTGGATAGGTAAGAATTAATAGCCAGTTGTATATTTTTTGCATATTCATTAATAATTAAGGTTTTTCATTAAGATATTCTTCTGTTTTATTACAAGCATCTTTGAATCCCTGGATGTATGACTCTGCTTCCCATTTGGATTTGAATTCTTCAATAA
>CAYGVZ010000245.1:0-4721 GCA_964353475.1 uncultured Pirellulales bacterium
TTATCCTGCCCATATAACCTCATTACCTCCCAAATAAATGTGTGCTATCAATAATCCACGTCTGTCGGCAGATTCGCAATCGCCGCATTGTTCGCGTTGAGCATCACCTTTTCGTCAATCGCAAGAGCGATATTGGCGCCGTCGGTAACAGCGCCTCTCAAGTTTCGAACCTTTTTGGCGTCGCCGACTTTTTCCACTATTGCGCCGCCTTCAAGCAGCTTTTCATAAAGGCCGTTGTTTGATGCGACCTGTGCAAGCACCACGTTGTCCACCTTGACCGTGCTCCCGGCGAATTTATTGTTCATCAGGGTGACTGTGCCGTCCTTGTCGATTTCGCGGACCGTGGAATTTGTGATGACCGTCACAGGATATTTGAAGGTCTTTCCTTTCAGGGCCTCGCCGTTGCTCCCTGCGAATCTCTTGTTCATAATATCGAAGTGGCACGGCTCCATCCACTCAGCGAACCTGCGGCTTTCCGTTACCACATAGACCTTCTTGCCGTCGCTGCCCAGTCTTTCAGCGGCATCGGCCGCCCCGAAGTGGTCGCCCCAGACAAGCACCGTGTCGCCGCACTCAACAGGCGGCTTCTTGCCTTTTGGATAAAACTTGCAGTTCCTGTTTTCGCACCGCAGCACGTCCTCGAAGCTGACAACAAGAGGCAGGTTGATACCGGGTATGTCGGGCGTCAGCACTGATGCCCCGGTCGCCAGAACAACAGCATCGTATTTCTTCAGGTCGCCTGCCTTTGGCTCGGCATTGTATTTTACCTCGATGCCGAGTTTACTGACCTGCCGTCTTATCCAGTCCGCGTACCACCGCATCTTGTTCTTGCAGGCGACCGTGCAGCAATACAGAATCGCCCCGCCTAATTCGCCGGTCTTTTCAAAAATCGTAACCTTATGGCCTCGCAGGGTTGCTATGCGAGCCGCCTCCATTCCTGCAGGTC
Organism: uncultured Pirellulales bacterium; assembly: GCA_964353475.1. GTDB lineage: Bacteria > Planctomycetota > Phycisphaerae > Sedimentisphaerales > Anaerobacaceae > CAYGVZ01. The sequence continues at coordinate 947 of CAYGVZ010000245.1, forward strand.
CGCCGCCGACAACCGCAACACTGCACTTTTTCTTCGCCGCCGACAGGTGAATGAATCTCTCATCGCCCACAGCCGGGTTGATTGCACAGCGCATATCGCGTTTTATCATCAGCGATTCCTGCCAGCAGCCCACAAGGCAAGAGATGCATTTTCTGATTTCTTCCGGTTTACCCGCCCTTGCTTTGTCTGCCCAGTATGGGTCTGCGATAAGCTGCCTCGACATCCCCACCATATCGGCCCTGCCCTCAGCGAGGATTTTCTCGCAGTAGGCGGGGTCTCTCAAACTATGGCTCGTAATGACGGGTATCCCGACGTGCTTCTTGACTTCCTGGGCAGAGTATGTGTTCCACCCCTGCGGATAATACATCGGGTCCATAACCGTTCCGGGCACCTCGAATATGCCGGCGCTCACGTCGAGAAATGCGGCACCGTGCTCTTCCATCAGCTTTGCCACCTTGACGCTCTCCGCAAGCTGCCGTCCGCCTTCGATGAACTCGTCGCCGGAGTACCTGATGCCGACGGGAAATTCCCTGCCGCACTTGCCCTTGATTCTGCTGATAATCTCCAGCGGAAAACGCATCCGATTTATGAAGCTGCCGCCGAAGCGGTCGTTGCGTCTGTTGACATAAGGACTCATAAACTGCGCAATCAGATAGCCGTGCGTCCCGTGAAGCTCAACGGCATCGAATCCTGCCTGCTGGATGCGCCACGCCGCCTCGGCAAACTTATCAATCAGGTCGTATATTTCCTCGACAGTCATCGCACGAATGGATTTGCCCTGTGCGATTGCTTCTGCGTAAACCACCTCGTGGCCCGCAGAACCGGGCAGGTCAACAACGCTGTCCGATGCGCTCATAAGCCCCTTGCGAGGCCACGCTGCCTGTCTGCCGGGATGCTGAATCTGCACCGCGCACTTTGCGCCGTGCCTGTGCATTGCCTCCGCCAGGTTCGCAAGACCGGGTATCAGCGTATCCTCATCCGCCGCAAGGCACGTTACTGTGGGTCTGCCGGTCGCCTTGTCGGGCGTGGTGGCGCCAACGATGATAAACCCGCAGCCGCCTTTGGCAATCTGCTCGTGATATGTTATGACCCGCTGATTGACCGAACCATCCGCATTTGCCGAACTGATGTCTGTCGGCACCATCGCAATGCGGTTGGGCACGGTGAAATTGCCGATTTGAATCGGACTGAACAAATGCGGAAAATGATTGTCCTTCATTTTTTCTCCTCTCGCGGTAAGTGGCCCCACAAAACTACTTCTTGCCTTTTCGTTTGTAACACTCGTCCATAATGGCGGCAGTTGCGGTTGCGCCGAACCTGGTGCAGCCGACCTCGCGGACCTTCAGGGCCATATCGAGGTCGCGGACGCCGCCTGCCGCCTTGACCTGCACCTTCTTCGGGACGGTTTTTCGCATCAGTTTCAAATCGTCAAGCGTCGCGCCGCCACCTGCAAAGCCGGTGCTTGTCTTTACCCAGTCAGCCCCTGCATCCTCACATAGTTTGCAGGCAATCTCCTTGAGCTCGTCAGTCAGATAGAAGTTTTCCAGGATTACCTTCACCTTGACATTGCTTTTGTGGGCGACATCGACAACCGCTTTTATGTCTTTCCTGACGTAATCGAAGTCCCTGCTTTTGAGTTTGCTGATATTGAGGACCATATCAAGCTCGACGGCGCCATCTTTCATTGCCTGCTCGGCCTCGAAGACCTTTGTCTCGGTCTTGTTGTACCCGTGCGGAAAGCCGATGACGGTAGTGGGCTTCACGTCTGAACCCTTGAGCAGCTTCACTACTAAAGGCAGCGCAGCCGGCGAGCAGCACACCGTTGCCGTGTCATACTTCTTCGCTGTCTCGCAGCCCTTCTTGATTTCCTCCTCGGTAAGCTCAGGCCGCAGCAGTGAATGGTCTATCATTTTCGCAATATCGCGACAGGTATAATCCATTGCCGTTCCTCCAGAAACTATCATATTTTGCAGTACGCCACTTCTTCTGCGCTGAATACGGCTGCTATTTTAATCCTTTGCAGCCCGCAGGCAACTCTTTTCCAACAGACAGAATCCCGCTTTTCAATTCAAAAAAACGCTTTTTTTGCTTGACTTTTCAACACAACCGTGTTACTAAGTGCGGTAACGTTGAGAGACCTCTTGGAGGAAATGGTATGCTGTCGTTTATGGTTTGAGGGACTGTTATTTGGCAATTCTTTGTGAGCCGCTTGTTCGGCAGGATGCGGGAGGAAAAAATGAAGCGAGCAAAATCAAGATTTGGCAAGGCGTGTGTAACTGCGCCGGTGATACTCCTTATAGCAACATCGGTGGTACTCGGTCAGTGGAGTCAGCCGGCTGTGGAGATTGCACCGTGGCAGGCTGACCCAAACCTGTTCGGCGGGGCGTGGGGCTCGGTGCACGACGCAAATTTCCCGGGTGTGTGGTTTGCAGGGTGGGACAATCCGTATCAATGCCGCGGGGACGCGGACGGCAAGACCTATCCCCCTATCCCGGTTAATGTGCTGGACGTCATTTATCTTCACGACCACTGGCACTGGATGTACGGAGACCCCAATTATGACCCCAACGCGGACTTTACTCGGGACGGGCGCATAAACTACCTGGACCTGACTGTGATGCCCCTGTGGTTCATGATGTCGGAGGAGCAAATGCCCGCCGACTGTCCCGCTGTTACACCGTGGGCGATACTTTTGTCCGATGATTTCAGGGTGATGAATGAGGCGCCGGTGACGTCGGTTCACTGGTGGGGCGGTTATTTCAACTGGGACCAGAACGAGCCGCCTGCGATATTGCCGCAGTCGTGGCAGATTGGATTCTGGAGTGATGCGCCGGACCCGGATGTCAACGACAATGGTTGGCCGATGACTTGCAGCCGACCCGGGACACTGCTGAAGAAGGTGGACATTCCAGCCGGTCGGGTGAGTTGTGCAAGGGCGGGCATAAGTACGCCATCGGGAGCCATCGAGGATTACAGGTCTTTTACGGTTTTTGAGTATGCAGTTGACCTTGATGCGACGGAGGTCTTTCAGCCGGCCGAGTTCCCATCGCCGGACGGTACGTACTGGCTGAGCATTATGGCGGTGTATGCGCCGGAGGTGAACGCTGCTTATCCATGGGGATGGTTCAGCCGGCCGTGGTCGTGGATGGATGCATCGGTCAGAATAGCATTAGACAGCGAACCGCAGGACCAGATGGTTGTGGACCAAAACCAGACCGTTGCCATCCGCAATTATCCCGGCTGGTCCGTCGGGGATATGGGTATGCACGGGGACTGGGGGCTTGCGTTTGAGTTAGGCACGGAGCCGAATCGGATAAAGTGGGAGCAGGGCTATACGGGCATTCGTGAATGGGCATCGTACAAGGGCGTTGTATCCTGCGGGACGGCCGCCGGGCAGGGACAGATTGACCCGTGCACAATCCTGCCGGCGGATGACTGGCTGTGCCAGGGGACAAATCCGGTCACGGGCATTGTCTGGTGGGGTTCATACATTGGTTATAAATACGATTATGCCAATTGGAACGAAGAAAATCCGTACGATAGACCGAATCACTTCCTGCTGTCGATATGGACGGACGTGCAACCGCAGGACCCGTGCGGGTTCAGCCATCCGGGACACAGGATTTGGCAATACAAAGCGACGGCTTACGACGAGGTAATGGTCGGGTACAGTCGCTACCCGGACAGCAATTCAGACCCGTGCGAGCCGGTGTTTCGGTATTCGGTAGAACTGCCTGAGCCGAACTGGTTTTATCAGCGCGACGTGAATGGTGTG
>CAYGVZ010000246.1:0-4662 GCA_964353475.1 uncultured Pirellulales bacterium
CGTCGCCCCGGCCGCCCTCGTCCGGCTTGTTCTCCCAGGTCTCGAACTCGCGGATGAGGTTCGAGCAGGCGGGGTCCACGGTCAGCCGCGGCTCTCCGTCCTTGGCCAGCGCCAGCGCCGCCTTGACCAGTCTAACGCCATCTCGCCGGTCGTTCTCGGCGGGGATGGCGGGTATGCCCGCGGCGTTCAGCTCGCCGATGAACCCGGCGGCCGAGGGGTCCACGGCGACCTGTACCGCGGCCCACTGCTCGACCAGGCTCTTGGCCCGCCGCGTCCACTCGCCGGAGAGCACCCGGCGCTCGTAAGACTCGCTGATGATGTGCTTCCGGCCGTCCCCGTCCTCCCCGACCGCCAGGATGCAGCCGGGGTTGGTGTAGCCCTCGTCCACCCCCAGGACCACCCGGCGCCAGGGGCCGGGCCGGGCCTTGACGTGAATCTGCCGGTCCCAAATGTCGTAGACCAGCCGGTCGGAGCCCGCCCACTGGCCGAGCACGTAGCGCTTGTGGGCCACGCCGGTAAAGGTGTTCAGGTCGGCCAGGTAGCCCGGCGGCAAGAAGAAGTTAGCCGCCGTCTCGGTGCGGATAGCACGGCAGCCGTCCGCGGGCCGGTGGCCGCCAGCCAGGCCGAAGCGGATGGCCAGGAAGTGCGAAGGCGCGCCGGGGTTGCAGGCGGCGTAAATCTGGTTACTCAGGCCGCCGGTGGTCACCCGGATACGGCCGCGGAGCGCCCGGTAGTCGTCCTCGGACAGCTCCACCGCCTCGTCAATGGCCACCCCGGTTGCCGGCGTGGAGCCCAGCTTGTCCGGGTCGTCGAGGCCGAAGTACATGATCTCCCCGCCGCCCCGAATGCGGATGGTCTGCGCGCTCTGGTTGTGGACGTAGCTGCCCTGCGGGAGCACCGGCGGCAGGTCGCCGTCAGGCATGAGCAACGTCCGCAGGGTGGTGCGTTTGAGCGTCACGTTGTGCTTGCGACAGAGAAGCTCGATGGCCCCCGGCACGCTGGCCCGCATGACCAGCTTGAGGCAGAGCGCGCGGGTCTTGCCGGCCCCGAAGGCGCCCGAGTACAGCACCTCGCGCTCCCCCGCCTGGAGAAACTCCAGCTGCTTGGGTAGCGCGGCGACCTGAATCGTGGTCATCCGGGTGGCCCCGGCGACGGCGGAACCGCAGGCGCAATGACGATCTGGAAGCCCCCGTCACCCTCCTGGTTGCCCAGGTTGAGGTCTTGCGCCGGCTTGCCCCACCGATGCTCGGTGACGAACTTGGCGGCGGCGGTGTCGCCCTTCATGGCCTTCTTGGCCTGTATCCAGAAGATCGTCCGCCAGTCTTCGGGGCTGATGGTGGCGTCCATGATGTGGCGCTTGTCGTAGGTGGCCCTGATCCCGGGGCCGCTGTGCTTGCCGCCGGGGTTGCCGGGCTTGAATCGTGGGCCTGGCACTGCTATTGCCTCCCGCCGACACCGACCGGCGAGATTTTGACCACCACCGCGCCCTGCCCGCCGCAGAAGAATTGCACAGACTGGACGCGCGGGCCGATGTAGTCCACCGCCAGGTCAGGCTGATTGGCGACAATCGCCAACACCCCCTCGCCCAGCAGGCCACTGAGCGCAGTGGCCGCGGTCAAGGTGGCCGGTGCGTCCCGGTCGCACTCCCGGGTACGGTACAGTACGCGCTCGGTGTCCGCGCCCAGGTTCTCGTTGAGCCCGGTGTGGAGCAGCCGGTAGCGTAGGTCGGCGTCCAGGACAACGGTTACGGCCGTCTGCCCGGTCTTGATCGCCGCGCCGAGGTAGGCCACGTCAGTGCTGTTAGCGAAGCTCATGTCTCGTTGCTCCCTTCATCGGGCGCTTGGTCCGCCCGTCAGTCTCGTTGCGGGCCAGCCTGGGCCAGCCCGCGCCGGAGGGCTTTCACGGCTAGGGGGCTCCTCCCGCCCAGCGGCTCCGTCACGGAGAGCCTGCTATATATAACAAGAGACCAATCTGTGATATTTTCACGAAAAATCTGGAAAAATCTGCGAATCCAGCCCACGCAGGCGCGCGATCTGGCGCCCCCGCCGCTCGGCTGATAAGCCGTAAGTCGCCCGTTTTGGCCCATTTCCGCCCATTTCCGCCCAAACCGGCAAAATCTGCCGCTCTACGATTGCTCAGGACGCGCGATCTCGGGGCGGCCCGACCTTGGACACCCCCGCGGCCTGGCCCGACCGCCGCGCCATTCTGTACTCATTCGGTACCCATTCCGTACTCATTCCGTCTGATTCTGTACCCATTCCGTACCCGTTCTGTACCCGTAGGGTTGCCCTCGGCTAGCCGCCACAGCCGCCACAGCCGCCACAAGCGCTACAAGGGCTACAAGCGCTACACGAGCGCCACGGCCGCCACAAGCGCCCCCCGGTTGCACCCTGCAACCCGGGCGCGACCGCCAATGGGCCATTCAATGGACCATGCGCGTGCAGGTGTGCAGGCGAAATGGGAGGGGTAGACACCCCCCGCCCCAGCCGCCGGCCACCACCGCCCCAATGGCCAGGACAGACCCCTTTTAAGCCCCTGTGTACCTACCGTGTACCCGTTTGGACCCACTTCCGCACAAAACGCACAGATTTTTCCGGAATTATTGTGAAAATATCACAGATTGGTCTCTTGTTAATAGTAAAGACCCAGGGCGCCCACCGGGCGCGCGATGCACACCCACACAGCCCACAGCACCGCCAGCAGCGTAACGCTCCCCCACAGCCGGATCGCCACCGCAGCAGGCTACACGCCCCGCCCCTATGAGCAGCTTGCCATCACAGTATGCGCGAGAGCGCGCGCTGACCCTGAGCCGCCTCGGTTTCGAGTTTTCCGGCGGCGGAAAATCTTCGGAAAATGGCGGAAAGCGCCGGAAAGCGTCCTAAGTGGCGCGATTAGGCCGTTTGCGCGATGTCGGATTTTCACAGAATTCCGGCATGAGCCTATTGACAAGGAGAGCGCTTTGGTGTATACTCTCTGTAGAGGGGACGAGGAGGAGGGACGCCGATGACTGACTCCGAGGTTGACCGGATTTGCCGGGGGCTGGACTCGACGAGGGCGGGGCTGCTGGACATGGAGGACGCGGCCTTGGCTGGCGACCCGCAGCCGGATTGCGAGTTTGGGCCGTGCTGCGAGTGCCTGCGGGCCAACTGCCCGGACAGGCTGGAGGAGTAGGGGCGGCGGAGCCGCGAGGAGAGGAAGATGAAACTGCAATGCGTGAAGTGCAATCGCATGGTCCCGAGTTCAAGGGGAGCCACCATCGCCGAGGCGCTTGAGGAGTTCGGCCTGAACCGGCCGCAGTGGGCCAAGCTGCATCACTTCCGAGGCTTCCGAGTCTGCACCGGCATTTGCCCCGACTGCCAAACCCCCGAGGAGCGGGCCGGACTCATTCAGGCGGATACCCCCGCCACCCACCCCACACCGATGCAGGCCGAGAAGGGGCCGTTCAGCACACCGACGCCGCGGACCGAAAGGCCAGCAAGTAGCGGCGCGAGCCGCAAGGAGAGGAAGATGAGGATGGAGCTGAGGCGCTACCACGACGGCTACGGGGCGCCGGAGTTGCGGGTTGCCGTCCTGGAACAGCAGTCTTACCTCCTGGAATACGCTCGGCAAAACGGGGACAAGGCAGCCTTCTTGAACGCCGCCGATACCATCGTGAAACTCCGCCGTGATTTGGAGAAAGCCCAGCGACAAGCCCGGAGCCTTCCGGCCTCGATCCAAGAGGCTTTGAATTCCGGCGACGGAGTCTACCGCCCGTGACCGCCCGGGTCCCGCTCCGGCTTCCGCCGGGTTCCCGGCATTGTGCCGGGAGGCGCGTTATAATGGGTACGACGAGCGCGCGAGGCCCGGCAGCCCCCGTAGGGCAGGGATAGCGCAGAGGAGGACGATGATGCCAAGCTGCGAAACGCCCAATGAGGGCGAAACCATTGTGGACGTGTCTTGGGTGTCGCGGGTACAAGCGGAGCTGGCCGAACTCCGCGCGTGCAAGGCGGAGCTGCTGGCGGCCTGCCAGGCGGCGCTCTGCGTCGTCGGCTGCTACACCCTGGGCAGCAAGGAGGCGGCGGAGAAGAAGCCGGTCGAGGCGAGGCTGCGCGCGGCCATCGCCAAGGCGGAGCGCAAGGACTGAGCGGCGCGAGCCGCGAGGAGGACGGAGATGGCAAAGTACACCAACGAGCAGATGGCCAAAGTGTTGTGCCCGTGCGGTTACACGTTCGGTGACGCGGAATTTGCCGCCCACCACTCAATGACCGGTCGTTGCACGGGACCGGCGGAGCGGGCGGTGGACCTCCGCAGCACGGGGCGCGGGTCTCTGGTCCTGGCCCACAAGGTGGCCGAGGTTGCGTACGAAGCGGCGCCGGCCGGCAGTCATGCGGAGGCGTTGGCGGCCTTGTCCGCCGCCGCCGCCGCCGAGGCGCTGGAGGCGTTCGACCTGGAGATCGCCGAGGCCGTCGAGAGCGCCCGGCAAGATGACATCGCGGCCGAGCAGGCCCGGCAGGACGTGCAACAGGACTGAGCAGCGAGGGCTGCAAGGAGGAGGGAGATGACCTGTCGTCACGGATTCATCGGCGCCTGTGCCGAGTGCGATGGTTCGGGCCAAATGCCCGACCAAACCGTAGAGCCGAGGGCAAGTAGCGGCTCAGCCGCAAGGAGGATATCGGCCCGGAG
>CAYGVZ010000247.1:0-4638 GCA_964353475.1 uncultured Pirellulales bacterium
TTTGTACGTCTGACGGCACGACCGATGACGCCGCCTGGCCGGATAAATCCTGGGTTGACCTGGCCATCAACCATTCTTGCACTTCATCGACGGCAAGGCACGATTTGAAGGACTGGTACCTGGCAATTGCCCGCAACACCCGTTCTCACGGCAAACCCGCCTTCTGCAACGAATCAGGCCGGGAGAACCGCCATAAAAACGATGACCCCATCCACCGCCGCAAACAGGGGTGGCTGTGGTGCACGGCAGGAGGGTTCTGGACATGGCACTCGCGGGATGGCTGCGAAGGTATCGACGACGTCAATTACCACGCCCCCGGCTGGCAATTCACAAGGCCCCTTGCACAATTCTTTCGCTCAATCCCCTTCTGGAAGCTCGCCCCAAACTATACCGCACTTACCGTCAAGGACCCCAATATCATCTCTGCCTGTCTGGCCGACTCCAACCGCTCGTTGGTTGTTGACTACCTCTGCACCCGCCAGACCAGCCAAAAGGTCTCAAACCTCTCCGTTTCCCTGCGCCTCCCCGATGGCCAATACGCAATCACCTTCCTTAACCCAGCCGACCTTTCAGTCCTATGCACTCAGGTTCACAATTCGGCGGGCCTCAAGGAAACGCCTCTTGTTCTTGTGCCTGATTTCAGCGATGATGTTGCAATCAAAATCACGCGCCTGGAAAACGCCGAACGGACGCTTATGCCGGACACGCGATAGTCGATTTCCTTAACAGGACTAATACCTATGATTACAGCCAGACAACAAAAAAAACTTATATGCAAATCGGTTGGCTATCTCAGGAAAGCCGGAATAGTTATCACACCAAAGGAGTCGCGGGCCATCGAAGCCGCTGACTTTGGATTAAGCGATGTCGAGCATACGGGCTTGCAATTAGCCGCCTATCTCAATGCCGACAGATGCTGCGCGAAGGAGTCAATCCTGCTGCCTAAGCAGACCTGTCCGCAGCACAAGCATCCGTGACTCGGCTGCGAACCGGGCAAGGAGGAGACATGCCGCTGTCGATGGGGAAAATGTTACCTGCATGTCGGAGGCAGGAAAACAGCCAAACCGAAATGCAGGCCGCCAGAAGGCAGAGAAGAACGCTACACTGTCTGGCACGAGGTCATCCTTAATCCCGGCGACCAATACACCCTTGCGCCCAACCCTTGGCACTGGTTTCAGGCAGGGGCCAAAGGTGCTATTGTCTCGGAATTTTCAACCAAAAGCCGTGATGAATCCGACATCTTCCCTGACCCCCGCATCCGGCGAATTACCGAAAACGTCAATAGCGAGTTTTCCCGGTTCACGCCGTCTTGCAGTACCTTTTGAGATACCCTATTATACTGTGCGGCGTACCTGTCATTCCTGTGAAGCTTGTCCGCCGTGGCGGACCAGGATTTTAGAAGGAATACCGATTTGGCGGCGACCAGAGAATATGACTTACTTGGCAGTCCCCATAGCGGCGAAAGACCTTAACGAAGCCGCCCGGCAGATCGATGCTGCCATAGCAGCGGGTGCAGAGGCAATCGAACTGCGCACCGATTACATCGAGAATCTCAGCGTCGAACTTGTCGGGGAACTTATTGCCCAGGCAAGGTCCGCTGCTGCGGATGTCCCCCTAATCGTAACCTGCCGGGAAAAGAAACAGGGGGGGATAATCGACTATCCACTTGCATTGCGTCTCGATGTCCTCATCGCGGCTGTCCAGGCGGGCGTTGAATTCATCGACATCGAATATGATAACTTCATCCTCACGGAGGTAAAACAGAAGGTGCTCGGTGCCTGCCTGGGTCGCACTACCCGGCTGATTCTCTCGGCTCACAATTTCCAGGCGCCGTTTGCAGATATTAAAAAGTTGTGTCGTGATGTGCTTGCTGCCTGTCCCGATGCGATACCGAAACTGGTTTATACTGCAAGCCACATCAACGACTGCTTTGAGGCGTTTGACCTGCTGCACGATGCGAAACAGGACACGATTGCCTTCTGTATGGGCGAGGCAGGACTAATCAGCCGGCTCATCACAAAAAAACTGGGGGGCTTTGTTACTTTTGCATCGCTTGATGAAAAAACCGGTACGGCACCGGGGCAGTCAACGATTGAGCAATTGAAAGATCTCTACCACTGGGACTCGATAGACGCCGAGACCGAACTCTATGGCGTCATCGGCGCGCCCATCGCCCATTCGCTCAGTCCGGCAATCCACAATGCCTGTTTCGCCGACGCAGGGCTGAACAAATTATACCTGCCTTTATTGGTGGCAGGGGGGCAGGGTGAGTTTAGTCAGTTTGTGGATAATTGTCTTTCGCGTGAATGGCTCGATTTTCGCGGCTTCAGCGTGACTATCCCGCACAAAGAAAACGCCCTCAATTACGTCAAATCCAAAACCGGCTTCGTCGAACCGTTGGCTGAGCGAATCGGCGCCGCGAATACCCTTATCATCGAGCATCGAGCATCCAGTATCGAGAATCGAGTGTCTGCTTACAACACCGACTATTCCGCCGCCCTCGATTCAATTACTGCTGCTCTAAGAATTACACGTACCGACCTGAAAGATATGTCCGTCGCCATAATCGGGGCAGGGGGGGTGGCGCGTGCAATTGTCGCTGGTTTGGCCGACGCCGGGGCTAAAGTCAAAATCTATAACCGCACGGTTGAAAAAGCAAAACGGCTGGCTGTCGAGTTCAAATGCGATTACGCCTCTTTAGACGCCCTGCACAAGCCGAAAGAAAAGCTCATCATCAACTGCACCAGCATCGGTATGCACCCGAATACCGACTCTTCCCCGTTTAATGCGAAACTGCTGCAAAAGCATATGGCCGTCTTCGACACCGTCTATAACCCTCTCGAAACCAAACTTTTAAAGGAAGCCAAGGAGGTCGGTGCCAAGACAATCAGCGGCTTGGATATGTTCGTCAATCAGGCGATTGCTCAATTCAAGTTGTTTACAGGGAAAAATGCAGATAGCAAGTTTATGAAGAGAATTGTTTGCGAGAGCGTTTAGAGGGAAAGTTCTGTACGGAGCCAATGGGGGAATTTTATGAAAGATATTCTTCGGAGCAGCAAAATACCCGCTGCCGTTATAATCGCGGAATTCATAATTGTCGGTTCGGCCTGCCTAACAAACGGCCAGGTATTGACCGCCTTGGGGGGCGAGAATGATAGGTCACTTGCACAAAAACCCGCCAAGCACATCAGTTACACTGAGGCGCCAAATAATGTGGGAGAATATGCTTGTGTTGAGGGCCGAGTGGACCATGTTTTTACCTCGCGGAATGGTAATACGTTTCTGAACTTCTGTCCTGATTATAAAACCTGCCCGTTCGGTGCTGTGATTTTCAGCGAGGATGCGCACAAATTCCCCAGTCCAGAACAGTACGGGCAAAAACTTGTGGAAATCACCGGTTTGGTAAAGAGCTACAGAGGGTTAGCGGAGATTGTTCTTAAAGACCCAGGCCAAATTAAAATTAAGTCGACTATTGAAAAGACGCCGATTCTCTGCCGAGTGACGCAGGTTATCGACGGAGACACTATCAAAGTAGATACTGGAGGAGGAGTTGAAACCGTACGGCTGATTGGAATAGATACGCCTGAGATAGCAACTGCTAATAGAAGTCGCGGCGCCTGCTTCGGCGAGGAAGCCGCTCAGTACGCCAAGCAGCTCCTTGAAAACCAGTCCGTCCATTTAATCAAAGACCCGATGCAGTCAAACAGAGATAAATACAATCGCCTTCTAAGGTATGTTTTCCTGGAGGACGGCACTTTAATCAACGCCAAACTCATCAAAGAGGGTTACGCTTTTAACTATATATATGAGCCGTTCCAGTTTATGAAGCAGTTCGATTATCTGGAAAAGCAGGCAAGAGAAAATAGAAGCGGATTATGGAGCGATAGATGCAACTATTATTTTGAGCTCGCCCGGGATGCCAACCAGTAGGTGAATCGCGAAAACAATATGGCGCATAATTTCAATGATACGTCGCTTCTGAAACACGCCAACAGGCCGGCTGCAAAGCCATCCCCGGCCTCGATATGTTCATTCGCCAGGCCGCAGAACAATTCAGATTGTTCACCGGCCACGGAGCGAATACGGAGGTTATGCGAAGGACGCTTTCGTCACAATTATAAGAAAGCCATAGAGAAAGCAGATATTCTTTAGCCACCCAGCTTCATCCGCCACAGGCGGGCGAAGCGGGGTGTGCTCGGCAGCTAAATCATTTGCTGTTCATTGTATTGGCACTGGTCTGTCTGTATAATGCCCGCTTTGCTAACATTATCTGAGGATTACTATGGCGAAGAAGGAAAAGGTTGTATTGGCGTACAGCGGCGGGCTGGATACGAGCGTTATCCTGCCGTGGCTCAAAGAGACTTACGGCTACGAGGTGATCGCGTTCGCAGCCGAACTCGGGCAGGGCGATGAGCTGGCCGGCATTAAGCGCAAGGCCCTTGCCAGCGGGGCGGTCAAGTGCGTCGTAAAGGACCTTAGGCGGGAATTTGTCGAGGATTATCTCTGGCCGATGCTGAAGGCAGGGGCGGTTTATGAGAAATCATATTTGCTCGGGACGAGCATCGCCCGGCCTTTGATCGCCAAGCACCAAGTCGAGGTGGCACAGGCCGAGGGCGCAACCGCCGTGGCACACGGGGC
>CAYGVZ010000248.1:0-4612 GCA_964353475.1 uncultured Pirellulales bacterium
TTTCGCCCGGACAAAGAACCGCACCGTGCGGCGATTGGCCGGCCGGCAGACGTATTACGTAAGTCCTTGCCTATCAAGGAATTGCGATTATCGGCAACCCTTGAGCGGTTATAAACAGCCAAGCGGTTTGAATACCATCCTCAAGTTTGGTATGATATTTGATTGTACGCACCTATTGGTTCCTATAAGGGCTATCCGGGAAGAGCAAATGAACAAGCGCATCTTAACATCGGTCGTTGTTGTAATTGTTGTTATTGTCTGCTGGCGGTTTTATAAATACCTCACGGCTTCGGGGCCTCGCAATGGGCCGGGGCAGGCCGCCGGGGCGGTAGCCGTCGAGACCAAACCCATCTCTGTCGGCGACATCCGCGATATCGGGGTCTTCACCGGCTCGTTTGAACCCAAGTCCCAGTTCGTCGTGGCGCCGAAGGTCGGCGGCTGGCTGAAAAAACTCCTTCTTGATGTAGGCGACACGGTGGAACCCAACCAGGTTATTGCCCTGTTGGACGACGAGGAATTCGCCCAGCAGGTCGAGCAGTCGCGGGCCGAGCTTGAAGTCGCAAAGGCAAACGCCGCAAACAGCGCCAGCGACCTCGACATCGCCAGGCGCGAGTATGAACGTGCAAAGGCGCTTCGTGAGAAGCAGATTGCATCGGCCTCGGAACTCGACGTATCAGAGGCGGCCTTCAACGCCTCGCAGACAAGGTACAAGGTATCGCTCGCCCAGCAGGCACAAAGGGAGTCGGCGCTGAAGACCGCCGAGGTTCGCCTCTCCTACACGAAGGTCCAGACGTTCTGGGAGGAAGGCGACATCGTCAGGGTGGTGGGCGAGAGGTTCGTGGATGAAGGGGCGCTGGTGCAGGTGAACCAGCCGATTGTCTCGATTCTGCAAAATGACCCGCTAAAGGCGGTTGTTTATGTCATCGAAAAGGACTACCCCAAGGTCAGGACGGGTCAGCAGGCCAGCATAACTACGGATGCTTACCCCGGCAGGACTTTTACCGGCACGATTGTGCGTATAGCGCCCCTGCTCAAAGAGAGCAGCCGGCAGGCGCGCCTGGAGCTTGAGGTGCCGAACCCGGAGCACCTGCTCAAGCCGGGGATGTTCGTCAGGGCGCAGGTCGAGTTTGCCCGCCACGAGAAAGCCACACTCGTTCCGTTTGCCGCCGTAGTCAAGCGCGCCGGACGCGATGGTCTCTTCATTGCAGATGAGCAGAAGCTCAAGGTCCATTTCGTCCCGATAAAAACCGGCATTCAAAACGGCGAGGTAGTCGAAATCGCTGAACCGCAAATATCAGGCCTGGTAATCACAATGGGCAGTCACCTTCTTGAGGATGGCTCCGATATCGTGCTGCCGAAAACTGACTCAAAGGCGCAGAACGACTCGAAGATTTCCCGCGACGCCAATGCTCCCGTTGTCAATACAACGGCGGGAGGTCGCAGATGAACTTATCTCATTTCTCAATTCACCGCCCCATCTTTACCATTATGGTGGTGCTGATAGTAGTGCTGCTCGGCGGCATCTCGCTGGTTCGGCTTCCCATCGACCTGATGCCCGACATATCATATCCCACCATCAGCGTCTCGTGCGCTTATGAGAACGCAGGCCCCGAGGAAATCGAGGAGCTTATCACCCGACCCATCGAAGAGGCCATCAGTGCGGTACCCGGAGTTGAAGAAGTTACGTCCGTTTCCGCGGAGGGCCAGGGCACCGTGCGGGTAACTTTTACCTGGGGAACCGACCTTGACGCCGCCGCCAACGACATCCGCGACCGCCTTGACCGTATTATCGACCATCTTCCCGATGACGCCGAGCGCCCGACGCTGCGAAAATTCGACCTCGCCAGTTTTCCCATACTGAATCTCGGCGCATCGAGCACTCTCGACCCCGTCCAGGCGCGACAGATTATGGAAGACCAGGTCAAGTATCGGCTTGAACGGGTGCCCGGCGTGGCGTCTGTTGACATCCGCGGAGGCCTTGAACGCGAGATACACGTCAATCTCGACCCTGCGAAGATAAACGCCCTGTCCATACCGCTCGATACGGTGCTTTCCCGTGTCCGCGAAGGAAACATAAACATACCGGCAGGCAGCGTCGAAAAAGGCAACCTCGAGATAACCGTCAGGACGCCCGGCGAATACACCGACCTCAGGCAATTACAGGATACGGTCATCGCCGTCCGTAACGGCGTGCCGATACAACTAAGAGAAATCGCCGCCGTCGAGGACTCGTGGGTGAAAGTTACGCGGTACGTCCGTGTTAACGGCTCACCGGGGATGTGGCTTGCGGTCAATAAACAATCCGGCAAGAACACGGTCGAGGTTGCCCGCGGGGCGCTGGCCGAGTTGGAGAACATCAACCGCGACATACCGCAAGTCAAGATAGTGCCGATTATCGACACCTCGGACTATATCAAACGCTCGATTACCAACGTCGGCTCTTCGGCCATTTACGGCGGATTACTTGCAGTGGTTGTCCTGCTGCTGTTTCTTCGCAACATCCGCAGCACGGTCATCATCGCTACTGCTATTCCTATATCCATTATTGCCACTTTTGCCCTGCTGTATTTCAGCAAGTTCACGCTCAACATTATGACCCTGGGCGGCCTTGCGCTCGGCGTAGGGATGCTGGTCGATAACGCCATAGTCGTCCTTGAAAACATCTTTCGACTTCGTGAATCGGGCGAGCCGGCGGAAAAAGCCGCCCTGGGCGGCACAGAAGAGGTCACCGCCGCCATTATTGCCAGCACGCTCACAACCGTTGTTGTCTTCCTGCCGCTCATCTTCGTCAGGGGAATGTCGGGCGTGATGTTCAAGCAGCTCTCTATCGTTGTCAGTTTTTCGCTTATGTGCTCTCTGGTGGTGGCCCTTACGGTAGTCCCGATGCTGTCTTCGCATATCGTTGGCTCCCATTTGGGGGAACGCAATTCCGGCCATACACGCTGGGGAAGGATTTTCGCCGCCAGCGGGCGATTTCTGAACGCTATGGATGAGACATACAGACGGCTGCTGCATCGTGCGCTGAACAGACGCGGACTTGTTTTGGCCGCGACGGCTGCGTTCCTGGCCGGCACCTTGATACTGGCGCCGTTCATCGGGGTCGAGATGATGCCGAGCACGGACGAAAGCGAGGTGCGGGTTAGCGCCGAGATGCAGGTCGGGACCCGGCTGGACGTGCTTGACGAGAAATTCCGGCTTATCGAAAAAATCGTCAACGAATCGGTGCCGGAAATCAAGAGCGTGGTCACTAACGTGGGCGGCTCACGCTGGGCAGGCCAGGGTGGGCATACCGGCGACATTCGCATCGCGCTGGTACCGCAGTCGCAGCGAAGCCGCTCAAGCCAGCAGATTGCCGATGCCCTGCGCGGTAAATTGAAGAACATTCCCGGCACAATTGTCAGGACCCGTGCCGGGCAGGGTTTGACCGTGCTTCGTCTCGGCACCCAGGGAACCGACAGGGTGCAGGTTGAGATTCGCGGGCATGACCTCCAGACAGCGGATATGCTGGCCAAGCAGGTCAAGACGATTGTCGAATCGGTCGCGGGGATTACCGATGTTCGAATCAGCCGGGAATCCGGCAGTCCCGAAGAGCTTGTCGTAATAGACCGCACCAAGGCCGCCGATATGAACCTGACCGTCTCAAAAATAGCCAATGCCCTCCAGACAATTCTTTCAGGCACAAGGGCGGGATATTATCGCCAGGCCGGCGATGAATACACCATCCTTGTCAAGCTCAGAGAGGCCGAAAAAATGGACCTGCGGGACATCCTCGACCTGACAATCGCCAACTCGCTCAACGAGCCGGTGGTTCTCAAGAACGTCGTTTCAGTAACGCCCCGAAGCGGCCCGCCGCTCCTCGAACGAAAGAACCAGGAGCGCATCGTCAGCGTCATAGCCGATATAAGCGGAAGGGATATGGGGTCGATTCTCAAGGATATCGACCGTAAGGTCCGCACCATCCCGCTGCCGGCTGATTTTACCATCGGCTTCGGCGGCGATTACGAAGAACAGCAGAGGGCGTTTAGCGAACTGCTTCTCAGTTGCGTCCTCGCGCTGCTGTTCGTCTATATGGTGATGGCCTGCCAGTATGAGTCGCTGCGAGACCCCTTCGTCGTGATGTTCTCCGTGCCACTGGCTGGGATAGGAGTCATCCTGATGCTGTTTCTGACGGGGACAACGTTCAATATCCAGTCCTTCATCGGCTGCATTATGCTCGAGGGTATCGTCGTCAACAATGCGATTCTCCTGGTTGACCACACCAACCTGCTGCGCCGCAGAGACAGGATGCCGATTCGTCAGGCCATTGAAGAAGCGGGCCGAAGACGCCTGCGGCCGATACTTATGACGACTTTGACTACCGTCATCGGCCTGATTCCTTTGGCGATGGGCCTCGGTGAAGGCGGCGAGGCGCAGGCGCCGATGGCCAGGGCCGTTATAGGCGGCTTGTGCAGCTCAACGCTGATTACCCTTGTATTTATCCCGGTGGTCTATTCGTATTTTGAGCAATTAAAACCGCAAACCGACCTGGCCGGGCAGCCCGGTGAGCAAAAAGTATAAGGCAGGATAAACTGGTAAAGTGATTATGCCGCAAGATAGAAAACACGTCATTTTT
>CAYGVZ010000249.1:0-4607 GCA_964353475.1 uncultured Pirellulales bacterium
ACCTGACCCCCCTGCGGGCAAGCAGAACAGCCGCAAGCATCGTTCCTATAGTGGCAGTTGCAAAAACCGTTGTTACAATAAGCAGCCCCCACAAGCTGTTCTTTGCAGCGGGGTACATCAATATCGGTATCAGCGGCTCGCACGGACCGAATACAAATATCGTGAACAGCACCCAAGGCGTTATGTTGGTCGTCTGAGGAGGGTCATGGACGTGGATATGCCCATCTTCGTGGTCGTGTTCGTGCGAGTGCGCCGTCTCCTGGGTGTGATAATGACTATGCGTGTGCAGTTTCTTTTTATACGCAGCCCGCAATCCCCAAACGAGGTACGCCAGGCCAAAGCCAATGAGCAGCCAGGCGGCAATATCGCCTCGCACGGATTCGACGAGTTCCAGTTTCTTGACCGCGACGCCCAGCGCCACACCGATAAGGCCAAGCACTACGGAGCTGGCCACGTGACCAATTCCGCATAAGAAAGTGACCACCGCCGTCTTGAGAGCGGACCATTTTCTGGCCCAAGCCATCATAATGAAAGGCAGGTAATGGTCAGGGCCCAGCAGCGTATGAACAAAACCGATTGACGCAGCGGTAATCAATAAAGCATTCATTTCACCTGTCATTGCAAGCTCCTTTATAAGACAACTCGTACCCGCAAGCCGATAATTACATTGAGTGCGGTTAGTAAGACAGTGCGCATAAGAATACCAAATTTATGCTACGAAGGCAACCCTGATAATCAACAAGTTGCTCAATCGCGGCGGCCATCACGATAAGTATGGCTTCCTACAACCGCCTGTACCGGAGCAACGCAATAGATATAAACAAGCGGCTCGGTACCCGTGTTCCTGATGTTATGAAGCGTATTTGGCGGTATGTAACAAATCTTGCCCTGGCTAACATCAAGAGCTTCACCTTCTTCGCCAATCAGAGATGTGCCTTTACCTGACAGGAAGACAAGCGTCTCCTCGTGGGCTTTGGTGCTGTGCTGCCCACATTCTTCGCCTGGTTTTAAATATACTCTGCCGGAGCGCATCCCACACGTCTGCGGTACACCACTCAGAAGCGGTTGATATTCGGGCTTGTCGGCCAATGCGATGACCAGTAGCGTTCCAGATGGTACCTTGGAATTCTTGCAGCTATGGTTATCGTGGCCGGCCATTGAGCATCCGGAAACTAACACACCGACGCCAAAGCACACAAAAACCAATGTAGCAACTATCCCTTTTACCTGCATCTTACTCATAATCAACTCCTTTCATACAAGATTTTTTCACTGCTTACTTTCAAAAGACCCAATCTGTGCGCCGTTCTTCAATCGCATTCTCACGATAAAACCTCTACGCTGTTTCGGCGTGCACCACAGCTCTTTCGGAACGGGGTATCTGTTCTCGAAACCGATTTTTTCTTCCAGCCATTTCTCGTCGAATCTCGGCCCCAAGCTGAAAACCACCCATGTTACCGGCGACTGTACCGCATACGCGCAGTTTTCATTCGGATACCACCTGCCTTCATTCGGGTCCATGCTGCTGCTTGTGGGAAAGTAATTCGGTATCCAGAGTTTTGCCTTTATCCATCTGTCAATGATGTCTCTGTCCTTGATTACCTCGCCAATGCTGCGGTACTTGTAGGTGCGTCTCCGATTGTAGCGGTCTTCCATAATGGTTGACATCGGGTCCGGCTTGGGCATCGAGGGCAGGTAGCCGCTTGTCGTCAGCACCTTTGGCAGTTGATACAAGTGGTCGGTCAGTTTGCCGCTGATGCAGTCCTCCTGAGTGGGGGGATATTCATCGTTGTTTTCAAAATATACTTCCAGAGCAAGACCGATTTGGCGCAGCTCCGCATCAACGACCGCGACCTTGGCCTGCTCTCTGGCTCGTGAAAGAGACGGGACCAGTATCCCCATCAGCAACCCCACGACGGCGATAACGACCAACAACTCAATTAGCGTGAAACCTTGTTTCATTGGTGATTACTCGGCGCAGCCGTTCAAACCGGCTGTCTGCTTCAGCCAGTTATTCGCAAGCTCGGCAAAGTCATAGAAATCAACCATGTAGTCGGTGTTAATATCGCCCGGCAGATTGCCTCTCTCGTGCCCACGGTCTGTCAGAACCAAGCCGTTCCCATCATAATCGGGTACCCATAAGCGGTACCCGTCTTTGCAGACCATATAGCCGGAGCTTTCCTGGTCGAAAATCCCAATGACGTCGATTTGGGCGGTCGGGCAATCGTACCTTGTAAAGCCGTCGCCGATGCCGAGTTTCACAGGAAATGTTCTGCCCGTGCCATCTGCAATGGTAATAGTACCATCCGGCGCCCAGTTACCGGGGTTCACGATGTTGACGTCGTCAACACGAACCAATCGTGCTTGGTAATACTCGCAGCCGGTCGTCCTGGTCTGGTCGAAGATATACTGGTTGTTGGCGTCCTTGATCAAATCGAGGGTAATAGTTTCCGGCTGAGGCAAGCCGACCGCCGGTTCGAGCAGCTCAACTTCCACGTCATACATTGGCTCGACCTGATGTTTCTCATTTACATTTATCTTGCCCTTGTAAAACTTGTACCAGCCGGTTACTCGTACTCTGTCGCCAGCGGCAAAAGTGTAGCCCGTATTCGGGTCGTGATTCATCCGGCACAGTTCGGCGAGCAATTGTTCGTCAGTGTAGTTTCCGGACCCGCCCACTTTCGCGTAATACTGCCCCATATAGACAGCGGTACCGGCGTGGTCATCGCCTTCGCCCTGGATGTAAACCTGCCATTGACCGCCCATATAGCCGGTTGCGGGAGCAGGATTCAGTATCTCCTCCGGGTTATTTAGCACAATGCCGCTGATGATAACCTTGTCGGTGGCCGAGTAGGTCCCAACTCCGTCTGCGTTCACCGCCTGAAATTCCCAGTGATTCACTTCGGCCACGGTCGGTTCCTGGCCCGTCGCTGCGGCAACAAAGACCAGCGCCAGAATTGTCGCCAAAACCATATTTCTGTTCATAACCAGTTCCTCCAAAATATATTGTTAGTACGTTCAAGCCGGTCGGCTTCCGATTTCTGCGCATAAGAATATCATATTCGTGCTACGATGAAAAGAGAAATATGAGGGAATATTAAAAAAAGTTGTTGTCGCTATTTGCAGTAAAAGCGGCGTAAAGGTTAACCGCGGAGAATCAGTACGGCAGGTCAGGCCTTTTTGGTTGCGTTTTCATACTCAACCTGGAATCGGATTTTGTGGCGGACCTCTTCCTCGGCCAGGGCGAGCAGCGTTTCTTTTGAACTGGGGTCAGTTACTTTGGCAGCGAGGTCAACATAAAGGCGGAATGACGTTTCCTCTTTCTTCATCCCCATAATGAGCATATCCCTGTAAGACACATCCAGGTCGGGGCCGTCGCCGAAATTGTCCACAACATCCAGCAGGCCGTGCGCATCGGGGGAAACGGGGCGTCCGAGTTTCATAATCTCAAGCTCGAGTTTGGCTTTGTGCTCAAGCTCTTCATCGGCCAATTCTTCAAAGATTCTACGCATCCCGTCGTCTTTGACCCGACGCGCCAGTACAAGAAAGAAGCGATTTGCATCCACCTCACGGGCGATTGCAAATTCGAGAATCTCCTCATCCCCAACAAATTCACTCATCTGTCCTGCCTCTAACCAGGGTATGTACGTTGAGGACAGGATAGCAGAATAAGTGCCCTGTGTCAAAGTGAAATATCGAGCCGGTTTCCCCCGTTCTCGAACGGCGGCCGCCGATGGTGCTGCTGCGCCGGTGTTCAATCGTGTCGGTTCACCGCGAGCGTCCTGCCGATGTATCGGGTACCGGGCGTGAGCCGGTCCGCTGGTTAGCATCGGCCTGGTTGGCATCGGATTGAACCGCCGGCTGCCGCGGTTGCGGCGGCTGCCACTGCGGTGCGGGGCTTTGACGAACACGCTGCCGCCATTTGGCGCCGGCCTTCTCAAACTCGACCGCATCCGGGGTTATGCTGATAATTTTAACATCGTGTATCGTATCACCCTTGTGGAAGATGCGACCATCCACCAGTGCCGCTGCCGTCTCACGACAGTGTACAATTCCTGTAACCACTCCCAGGGATGCAGCCGGCGCAGAGGAGCGGTCGCCCGCCTGTGGGCGAACAGGACGCTCTGCCGGCCTGGCGGCGGGTCGTGTCTTCTTCGCTTCCAGCTCTTGTATGGTACTCTCGTAGCGCCGGCGTATGGCTTTTTCTTTGTCCACTATTCGTTTGTCAAGCTCGGCCTTTCCGGCCCCGGAGTTCACATCTCCAGAGGGGACATAGCCCAGCTCTTCCTGCTGGCGGTTTTTCGTTACCTGCTGGCTTTCGGATTGTTCAGCATTCTCCGCCTCTTTCATCTGCTTAATCTCGGCTTCCATCCGTGCCCGCACCCGCGCAATCTCGCGGTCGTATGACGTCTGTGCTGATTCAGATGAGGATTTGGTTTCGCTCTGCCGGCTCTGTTGCCCCTGAACGGTCGCAGCAGAAAGGCCCAGATACAACAGTGATACCGTCAGGAACAACCCACCCGCAACATAAACGGTCATCTTCATTGGCACACCTCATTAACTTTGGCCCGGGGTGCTTTCGCTTCTATGATACGGTTTTCCAACAC
>CAYGVZ010000250.1:0-4586 GCA_964353475.1 uncultured Pirellulales bacterium
CCCCAAGGGCTGTCTCACGACACTGTTTCAGTTACATCCGATGGTGTTCTCGCAAAGGGCGGAATTGAGCTTGCTCAACGAGGGACTTTCAGGTACACGAACTTTATTGAGTTGTCATTCGAGACCCTTGACATAACTCGGCTTATTGAGCCGGATGCGCTTTACGCGGAAGTCGTCTCCCGCCTCAATGCACCTCTTCCCCCTGGTTCGGAAATAATCGACCTTCGCGGCCCCACACACACCCGAACGACGGTCCCGCGAAAGCCCTGAATGAAGCTGGCCGATTATGCCTCAATCAAATTAGCCGAGATGAGTATCGAGCGAGGCGATAATAGCGCCGCGGCCTGCCAGAGAGGGATAGCAATCACCAACTATCAAGCAATCTTTCGCACCCTTGCTTTTTTTGTTGCCTTCCATCCTATCCTCTGTCCCTTAAATCTTTGACTTTACGCCGCTCTTTGACTAATTTCTGCTCACTATGAAGCGGCTCTTTACTTCGTGTTTTGGTCTCGGCCTGCTGCCGATAATGCCGGGGACGTGGGGCTGCCTGCCGGTGGTTTTCGCATTTGCAGTAACGGCTTATGCAAGCCGGTCGGCGATATTGCAATCGCTGGTGATGGCGGCACTGGTCCTGGCGGGCAGCGTTGTGTGCGTTGCCTTTGCACCTGCGATAATAGCACTAACGGGCAGGAAAGACCCTCGCGAGGTTGTGGCTGATGAGTGTGCTGGCCAGGCGGTTAGTTTCTTGGCTGTGCCGCTGTTAGCCGGCGGGACTTTATCACAAAGCCAAATCTTGACGATTACAATAGCAGGGTTTCTCCTGTTCAGGGCCTTCGACATCGTAAAGCCCTGGCCCGTCCGGCAGCTTGAGCAATTGCCGGCCGGCTGGGGGATATTGTGCGATGACCTGATGGCGGGTGTATATGCCGCAGTCGGCGTCTTTGCAGTCGTGCGGCTGCTGGCGCCATGACAGTTGCCAGCTGAACCGAGGTTGGTAATGACAGAAGATTACAGCGTTGAGCTATGCAGACGTTTGCAGCAGGGGTTTGAATCCCTCGGTCTGCATCGACCGATGCGTGTGAGCCGCTACGACGACGGCGCGGAGCTTATCTGCGATGTTACCGGCGTTGTGGATTCGACAAGCTCACCACAGGTGGGTTCGACAAGCTCACCACAGGAGGACGAGAAAACCGCCCAGGTCCGATTAGTTGTCGAGCGTTTTGTCGGCGGCGGCTTTGCCGGCCAGGTCTATCGCGTCAGAACTCTCGATATTAACCCGCCTGGTGCAGCAGCAGGCCTGACCGTCGGGCAGGTCTATGCAATGAAAATCCTTGTCCCGCCGTCCGAAGCCAAAAAAATATTCCGCAATTTGCTTTATGCAGTCGGCTTCCAGGGCCCCTTCCAGCTTCAGGTCAATCCTGCCGCAATAAGGGCCGCCGCGCTTTGGCAGAAGTTCATCCGCCGAGCCGCCAAAATACGTTTCGGCGACGAAAAAACAGTCACGGATATATACGCAACTTTTATTGACCGCAATATAGGCAGTTGCGGCGAACTAAGCGAGTGGATTGACGGGCGAACCTGGCGATTAGAGGTCGATGACCGCCTCGACCTGCTCAGCCGCTGGCTTGCCGGCGACAGCATTGACGAGACAAAACTCGGCTCCGCTGAGTATCGCGCAAAAAGAAAGTTTATGGCCGACTTCGTCAGGATGCTTCACGAAATCGGCGCCGATGAGCTTGCCCGACAATACGAGTGGGCAACCTGCAAAAGCCAGCCCAACCTGCTCAAGCGTATGGACACGAAAGATAATCCCGAGGCGGGACTAACCGCCGTCGATTTTCGCGCAGGACTGGCGCTGCTGCCTTTCGGCCCGATGAGCCCGGCTGACTTCAAACTGATTGCTAAAGGCATCGCCCGCGGCTCATTAGTTCAGTTCGACCGCGGCAACATTGCCAAGCTGCAGGGTTTCGTCGATGCGCACAGCAACGAGTTTGCCGATATGCGAGGAATGTTAGACCGGCTCAAACAGGCCGAGCGCGTTTACCGTGATTCGCTGCCCGATGTCACGCATAACCATATTCGCCTGCTCTATAGCGCCCGCCTGTGGTCAACCATTTTCGATTCCGCCGTTACCGGCTGGCGCATCCGCAACCTGGTCGATGACGAGTATGAAAAGAAACTGCGCAGCAGCAGGATACTTACGCTGCTGTTTTTCCTGGTCGGCTTGATACCCGTTTTAGGCAAAATCGTCAGGCGAATCTGGGCAAGATGCGACTGGCGAAAGCATTATGCCTCGATGCTTACGAGCGTGGATTACCTGCGGCGCGCGGTCAACGGCAGAATAATTGAAAAGGCAGTGGGCTGGCACAGGGCCGGAAGAATCAGCGAACTTCAGACAATACGCATTGCACAACAGCCCTGGCGGTTCTTTTACCATTTGCCATTTTTACTCCTCATTTTTCCGGGCCTGCATCGCTTTCTTACGGATTCTGAATATCGAAAGGAAAAACTCGTCTTTATATTTGTCCGGCCTTTCCGGCTGTATTTTCACGCCCATCTGCGAGAGCAATGGCTTCGTGAAATGGTCGCCGAGGGACAAAAAAAACATATACTCACCGAGGAGGACGCAGATGTCATTATCAGGCAGATAGATGAGCCATACATTCAGAAGTACCTCGTTTCGCTCGTTGTGCACCTTATGACGCTGCCGGTTTCGGAAATTGTGATATCGCTCGTTACGGCCGTTTATGTTCTTACTCGTCCCGAATTAACCTGGGAGCAGGCGTGGAAAACAGCAGGGACTATATTTGTTGTTTGGCAGGCCATTCCAATTTCCCCCGGCTCACTGGTTCGGGGGTTTTACGTCGTCGCTCTTATGATAAAGGAACGTGATTTCAAGAACTACAATATCGCTGTTTCCCTGGCGTTTTTCAGGGTCATCGGGTATCTGGCGTTTCCCATCCAAATGACCTATCGCTACCCTGCTCTTGCACGGTTTATGGCGGCCCACTGGGCGACCGAAATTGTGCATAGTGTTCCCGTGTTTGGCGAGCAAGGCGCGCTGCTGGAGCACTGGACATTCCGCCTGTTCTACAACTGGCCTCTGACGATACGCCGCCGGATGCGCAGGCGGGCCGAATTACGTGCGCAGAGAAAACCACGGTACTGGGCCATAGTTCTGTGCGCCCTTGTGGGCGCTGCGATATCCGCCAGCGCAGACCGCATCTACCTTTCCGAATTTAACGAGCTTCCCGGCGTCGCCGGCTTCTGGCCCATCGCCCTGTTAGTGCCGCTCGTCTGCGGCTTTGTTCTTACGCTCAGCGCAGGCGGCCTTGCGCTGTGGAAGCGGATTGTGTCCGCAGCCCTTTGCGGCATCGCAGCCGCGATTATTTCAGTGGCATTTTCCGTCTTTACCGCGCAACAGCCCATCACCCCGGGTCTCTATCTCGCTGCCGCAGCGTGGCGGGCTTTTGCCTTCGCCGCCTTCTCCGCCATTCTTGCCGTAATTACCGAGCTTAAACTCCCCGACCCAGATTCGCATTAGCCCCGCCGAGCGCCCACGAGCCGACGCACCCTTTTGCAACTACAGCTTCCCTGCAAATTTCACTTGACAATTCGAGCCGGGGAGAGGTAGAATTGTTGCTGTCAGGTAGGCGGCCGTGCGGACTCAACTTTCAGACGACCTCAGCCATAGCGAGCACGTGATTGTCTGTTTGCCCAAGTGCGAGAAACATGTCGGCATCTTATTGCTGGTTAATGGTTTTAACGCTGCGAGGGAAAGGGTATGACAATGACTGGAAAAGCGATAATTGGGGTCGCCGTCTTTACCATTGGGCTGTTGACGGTCTCGGCCGAGGCGATATGGACTGACCCGAATACCTTTGACGTGAACATCGTTGAGGGGTGCACTGCGACAGAGACGCTGACGATTGGAAACGATGGGGCGTTTGATTTGAACTACCTGATACGGAGCCGGTCTGTGAGCGGCTCGATGGGGGTCTTCAAGGCAGCAGGTGTAGCATCAGCCGGCGCAAAGGAGAAAATGGCCTCCGCTAAGAAGGCAGTGCCCCCCACGATTGCGGTAAACAGCGGGCGTCACAGAACGGACCAGGTGATTGTGCGTTTTCGCGCCAAGGCGAGAGGCCGGCAGCGAACCAGAGCAGAGAAAGACCAGCTTCTGGTTTCTTTGGGCGGCAAAGTGAAACGCGAATTCAAGATTGTACCGGGGCTGAGTGTTGTGGAGCTGCCGGCGGGCGTGAGCGTTGAGCAGGCGATAAACACGCTGAACGCCTCGAATGATATTTTGTATGCCGAGCCGGATTACGAAGTCAAGGCGCTGTCAACATTCCCAAACGACACAAGATTTAACGACCTGTGGGGGATGCACAATACGGGCCAGACCGGCGGGACGGCGGACGCGGATATAGATGCACCGGAGGCGTGGGACATCGCCACGGGTACCGGAGAGATTGTAGTGGGGGTTATTGATACGGGTGTGGATTACACACATCCCGACCTCGCGGCGAATATGTGGGTAAATGAGGCGGAACTGCACGGCAGTCCCGGCGTTGACGATGACGGAAAGG
>CAYGVZ010000251.1:0-4539 GCA_964353475.1 uncultured Pirellulales bacterium
CTCAATTATGACGCGGTACTCCAGGCCGTGCGGATACTCAATGATTCTGACGGCAGGAGCATCGGGGCAAGGCGCATCACGATAAGCACCTGCGGCATACCTGACGGGATTCGCAGATTAGCCGATGAGGGTCTGCAGGTTCGGCTGGCGATATCACTCAACGCCCCGACTGACGCGATACGGGCGAAATTGATGCCCATTGCGAAGAAATATCCGCTCAAGAAGGTTCTTTCCGCCGTGAGAGATTATCAGGCACAAACGCGAAGGCGGGTTACGTTCGAGTACGTGCTGATGAAGGGATTGAACGACAAGGTGATTCACGCCCAGCTTGTGGGCAAGCTGCTTGCGGGGCTGATGTGCAATATCAATTTGATTGAATACAATCCCCACACGGGCTGCAAATTCGAACCCAGCGGAAGAGAGGCGATTGCGCGGTTTAAGGCCATCCTGCAGGATGCCGGATTTGAAGCAACGGTCCGATTCAGAAAAGGACGGAGCATACGCGCCGCCTGTGGCCAACTCGGCGCGGACTGGCTGAAAGGATAACGACGCGCCGTTGAATTTATGAAGAGAAGATTTAAGATAATAACGGTCGGTGTTAGCCCTGCCTGGGATGTTACCTGCAAGGCAGCCGGTCTGGAATGGGGACAGCACAAGGTTATAGACGGGATGTCGTGCCTGCCGGCAGGCAAGGCGTTGAATATATCACGTGCGCTTGCGTGGATGGGCGAAAAAAGCGTCGCGGCGGGATTGTGGGGACGCAGTGACCTTGTGCAAATGCTGGATGCGATGCGGCCGCTGCGGCGGTTGGTTAATGTCAGAATGACGCCTGCAGCCGGGGCGACCCGGCAGAACATCACCATCGTCGATACGGCCCACAACAGGGATATGCACCTTAGGAACAAGAGCGAGTTAGCCACAGGCGGGTCGCTACGGCTGCTGCGGCGGGATTTGAGTTCCATAGCTGACGCGGGCAGCGTGTGCATTTTTGCCGGCGCGATGCCGCCTGGCAAACTCACCACCGATATGCTTGCTATTGTAAAGAGCTGCCAGCGAGCAGGGGCAAGGATTGCGGTGGATACCTCAGGCCCCGCACTGAGGAAAATTATCAACTCAGGCAATGTATGGTTAGTCAAACCAAACGTGGAAGAACTGCGCGAGCTTCTTGGTACTGCCGTCAGGGATGAGCCGGCACGATTGGCGACGGCTGCTCGGCAATTGTTAGACAAGGTTGAGATTGTTTTAATCAGCCGCGGCGGCAAAGGCGTCATCGTTGTTACCGGAGGCGGCGCCTGGCAGGCCAATGCACTGGAAAAGTCAGCAAGAGTCGTCTCCACCGTGGGCTGCGGCGATTATTTGCTGGCCGGCTTCCTGAAGGGGATAAGGAACAACGCCGATGCTTGTAATGCCCTTTCAACAGCGATAAAGGCCGCGACCATCCGCGCATTGGGCCGTTGGCGCAATGACTCCTGGTCTGCGGTTCAAAGAGCAATACAGGTTGAAATCAGACGGTTGTAGAGTAAACTCTTGGAAGTTCCTGAAAGGCGTAACAGATGAGACATAGAAGTGTTCTGGCGATGGTTTTCGGTGTGGTCCTGTCGGCTGCACAGGCCCAGGATACAAGCGACAAACAGCAATACTGTTTCAGATTCGAGCAGGGTAGAAATTACCTGCTGAAGACCGCAATCGAGCGTACCAGCATTCGAACCGGTATCGGGCAATACGCGGAGAGGCGTCGCGAGGCCGCTATCGAGTCGGAGTTCGATGTCGAGGAAGTGGATGCGAACGGAAACGCCTGGGTGCGTTATACGTACAAACGGGCATCGCTGAAACTCAAAGGCGAAGAGCGGGACGTCAAGTACGATTCAACCGTGGATAAGCAGGTGCCGCCGGCGGCGCTGTCGATGGCGCTGGTGCTCGATGAGAGTTTCTATCTGAAGATAACGCCGCAGGGCAGGGTGGAGAAAATCAACGGCCTTGAAATGATGCTCGCCGGCATCAAGGCAAAAGTGGCTACCATCCAAGGCAAAGACAGGATTATGGAGTCCCTCAGACGACAGGTTGATGAACGGGAGGTCAGAAAGGAGCTTGAGAGCTATATGGCCGTATTTCCTGACTCGTCGGTCGGCTTGGGCAAATCGTGGAGCAGCAGGGAGGTTAGCATGGATGGGGCGGGTATGGTGATTGAGAAGACCCGGCGCCTGAAGGAACGCAGGAGCGGGGTTACCGTGTTCGATGTGAACGTGCTGGTCAAGCCGCTTGAGACCGCGGAGCCGGAGCGGATTGGAGAGATGACGGCCAAATGGTTTGCGTCCGGCGGCGGCCAGGGCACGGTTGAGATTGACGAAGCCACGGGGCAAATCATCCACAGCCAGTTGACTCAGGACGTACTTGAAGAGGCGAAGGTCATCTCCGCAGGCGCAATGCGATTACCCGAGCGACCCGTGTCTGCGGTAAAAACGCATACCGTGCTCACGTTTGAAATGGTCGAACGCGAGCAGCCCCAGGCTGCCGGCGGCGACGAGCCCAATCAGCCGCCTGCTATCCCACACTGACTGCACGGCGCCCGCGTATCTCTCAATTCCGGCCGAGGTTTCTGAAGACGTACAATCCTTCTTTTCCCGGCGCAACAATATCCTTGTAGCCGTTGCCATCGAGGTCTTCGACCCAGAAGTAAATACCTGCGCCGCTTGCCTGTGATGCAGGGCCATAGTCCAGCGTTACCCTGTTGAACCTGCCGCCGTTTATCTCAAAGTAATACAGCCCAATCGGGTCGTGTGAGCCGGGGTCGTTCCATTGATGTGCGCGGTATCTCTTGCCTGTTACCAGCTCAAGATGTCCGTCATTGTCGATGTCGTGCAGTTGCAGGTCGTGATACTGCGAGCGATTGGGGTCGATGTCGTGTCTAATCCAGGTTCTTTTGCCATCCTTGCATTGTTGCTGCATCCAAAACAGACCGTAGTCGTGTCCCTGGCCTGCAATCAGGTCGGCCAGCCGGTCTCCGTCAACATCATAAACAAGAATTGGGACGCTTGCCGAGCCGATGTTAAATTCAGGATGCCATTTCCATTTGCCCTCCAGAGCGTTCTGTGGGGCCTCAAGCCAGCCGCCGCCGAGGACAAAATCGCCTCTGCCGTCGCCGTTGATGTCGCCAAAGCCCAGGCCGTGCCCTTGTTTGTCGGGCCAGATGAGGTGTTTTGAGAACTCCCCTGTCCCCTTGCCTGCGGAGTCGGTAATAAGTTTATAGACATATAAGCTGCTGCCAGGAAGATTTGGGACAATTTCGCCGATACCGTCGCCGTCGATATCCCAGCAGCGGATTGTCTCGATATTGCCGCATTTGTCGATTTCGTGAACCTGCCATTGTACGGATTGCCCTTTAGGATTCTGCCGCCATTTCAGAGTCGCTTCCCACCAGCCGCCGCTGATGATGTCGAGGAAACCGTCCCCGTCAACGTCCATAGGTATGTCCGCGAAATCGTTGTAGTAGTCCTCGTAAGAGCTGACGTCGCAGATTTTCTGCTGCGTTTTGAAATCTGGTCCTGCGAACCAGTATTCGCCGCTTACGATGTCTATGTGGCCGTCCTTATCGACATCAAACGCCGACGCCGCCTCATAAGTGACGTTCCCGATACGGGATTTTTCGAATCTGACGACCCTGTGGCTCTGCGAGCAGCCGACAAACAGGCAGACCGCTAAAGTCAGGCAGATTATTCGTATATTCATAGTTCGCTCCCGGATTTTTACCCTTGAGTGTGGAGACAATGACGAGTATAGTGGAATTGCCCAGGCCCGTCAAAACAGTTTTTGCGCCAAAAGGCATTCGCTGTGCGAGCGGGTGGCAGGTTTGAACGGCTTTCCGGCGAATCAGTGTAATATATGTCACAATCCTGATGGTTAGGGAGGTTACTATGAAGGCCGGGTTCAATATGCTGCTGTGGACGACACACGTGACCGAGGAGCACTTCCCGCTGTTCGAGAAACTCAGGTCCGCGGGATACGACGGTGTTGAGGTGCCGATATTTGAGGGTGATACGACGCATTTTAGAAAGGTTTCGAAGGCGCTGCGAGACAACAGTTTGTCGGCTACGACGGTAACGGTCATTCCCGATGAGCAACACAGTCCCATCAGTGCCGTTCCTGCGCATCGTAAGGGTGCTGTCGATTATCTTAAATGGGCGATTGACTGCGCGCACGCGGCGGGCGCCGAGGTTTTATGCGGCCCGTTCTATCAGCCCCTTGGCATCTTCACCGGCCGGGGTCCGACCGAAGAAGAAAAGAAACGAGCCATTGATGTTCATCGAAAGGCAGCCGAGTATGCCGCGAATGCACGGATTGTACTGGCGATTGAACCGCTGAATCGCTTTGAGGCGTATTTTCTCAATCTGACGGACGATGCCGCAGATTACGCCCGGCAGGTTGGACACGGCAATTTCGGCCTCCTTTTCGATACTTTCCACGCCAATATCGAGGAGCGAGACCCAGTCGCCTGCATCAAACGAAACATAGACCGGATTAAACATATCCACATCTCCGAAA
>CAYGVZ010000252.1:0-4538 GCA_964353475.1 uncultured Pirellulales bacterium
CAAGATAGGAAATGAGGCATTGCGGATAGACCTATAAGAACTCGATTGGCAACGCAGATGTGTCGCTTTCCTGATTTTTCTTGAAGGGAGCGCAAAAAAACACGAGAAAATTGTTGCTTGTGCCGACAAGATTGATATACTTTCAGCTTTTCCAGTACTGAAAAACGCGTTTCTGCGCGCGTCTTTTGGGACGCATAAGCGGGCGAAGGCGTTAGAAAACATTTAGGAATGGCTTTTATAAAGGAGATGAGTGCTATGAAAAAACAAATTATTGTTACTACCCTGGTTGTGCTGGGGTTAGTCGGGCTGGCCCAGGCCCATACCCAGGCGCAGCAGGGCGAACTGCACGGTGCAGTTGGTGCAACGTATGACACCAAATATGTGTGGCGCGGCTATACGGTCTTCGGCCAAAAGAGCGGGATTCACCCGTTTGTTGACCTCGACCTGTTTGGAACGGGTTTCGGTCTGAGTGTGGCTGGTAATCGGGCCAATTCGAGCGGTTACGAAGAGGCAGAGAGATGGGACTACACGCTCAACTATGCGGGCGCTGTCGAGGTCGAGCAGACCTACGAAACACGCTATATGGTCGGCTACAGGTACTTCAACTATCCTGACCTGTCAAGCCATACGGCCTTCAAAAACATGGCTCATCCGGGAAGTGTGGACCTCCAGGAAGTGTTTGCGGGGGTGGGCTTCCCGAGATTACTCGGCGTGCCGGGACTTGTTCCGGGATATGCCATAGTCAAGGGCTGGCCAAGCAATAGCGACACCGTTGTTGGCGCTGGCAATCCCAACGGTGGGACATATTCCGGGTTCGCGCACATATTTATGTTGGATTATGCCCTGCCGCTGCAGAATGTTCTACCGGATGTCCCCGAGCAGGTTTTGAATTTCCACTTAGAGACGGTTTACAATGACGGCGTTGACCCCCGGCCGCTCGGCGGATATACCGACAGCGACTGGACTCACGTAATGGCAGGCGTCACTACCGATTTTGACCTCGGCAACAATGTGATTTTCACGCCGGGCCTTTACTACCAGATAACGATGGAGGACAACGGCAACGAGCTTATACCGGGCGAACCAACCAGCACCAGGGGTGTCAGTCCAGACCACGACATTGTCTGGGCAAGTGCAACGCTGAAGTACAAATTCTAAGACAAGAAACCAGAAATCGGTCTGTGCAAGTGAAAAAAGGCCGGCTCACAAGCCGGCCTTTTTATTTGCGCCCATAGCGCTCAGGAAGCATCTATCCCCTTTATGGGAAGAAATGCAAAAATAATTTTTTTTAGTTGATTCCTGTGCCTTGCGCTCATATATTTCCGATTCATAAGGTAATGCCCTGGGGTTTTATGGTCTTACCTGGATAGGCAAGAGAAGGCCGGCTATGAGTAGAGTAACTTGGCGTTACCGAATCGCAGCTTCGGTCTTCAGTGATAGTAAAACACAGTGTTTTCTTGAAAGGAGAATTGTATGAAGAAACTATCAGTGTTGGCCGTTGTGGTTGTGTTGGGTCTGAGCGCTTCAGTCGCTTTGGCCTTGGCGCCTATGGGGCCTCCAACGGCAGGACTCAAGGCAGGTCAGTTCGGGGCCGGCGCCGAGTATTCCTACACCAAAACAGACCTCAAGGTGGAGTGGGAAGGCGAGGACTCCGAGACAATCAAGGACGTCAAGTTGAATGTTATTACGTCCAATATTGGCTACGGCATCACGGACGACTGGGAAGGATTTGTCCGTCTGGGTGTGGGCAACGCCAAAGGTAGCGAAGATGATTTCGGAAGCTCCAGCGGTGATTACAAGTTTGCCTGGGGCCTTGGAACAAAGTACACCTTCCTGAAACAGGAAAACCTCGACTGGGGCGCCCTGTTCCAGATTGGCTGGGTAAAAACCGAGAGCGACTATACTTGCATTGATGACTTGGGAGAGGGGTACACAGAAGTCGACGAAGGCACCTCGGAACTCAGCGTGTATAATATGGAGATCGCTGTTGGCCCAACCTGGAAGGCGGCCGAAGGCCTCTCGATTTATGGCGGTCCGTTCTTCAATCTGATAAACGGAGACATTGATGATAGTGGTACCTGGACCGAATATGACGGCGAGACAGTGGATGATTCCGGAACATATACCGACTCGGCCGATGTAAAACAAGATTCATCATTTGGCGGCTTCGTGGGCGCACAGTGGGACTTTGCCCAGAACGCCTCTCTGTTCGGCGAGTTCCAGCTTACGGGCGCCGGCTGGACATTCGGTACCGGCGTTGGCTGGAAGTTCTAACCACGAGTATGCAACCTGGTAAGTTCAGAACATTGTTCTTCTGAGAAAAAAGGCCGGTCATCAAAGACCGGCCTTTTGTTTTGCGCCCTCGGCAAACTCCGCGGTGAAACAGGCAGGTTGAAGGCAATGCCGTGTCCTGCCTTTGCTGGGAAATAAAAAACCGGAAGGTATACCTGCCTTCCGGTTTTTCTTTGGCGCCGATGTGTTGACGCCAAAGACGAAAAATGAGGGGGACAATTGCAGTTACTTGTCTTTCCCCTCGCTCCATTTCTTTCTGTTTGCGGTCGGCCTTGCCTTCAAGACAAACATCGCCCCGAGAACGAGAATCGCCATACTGGCCGGCTCAGGAACCGGCACGGGAAACTCCGGCTCTGTCTCAGGTACGGGGAATTCCGCCTCCGTCTCAGGCACGGGAAATTCCGGCTCTTTTTCCTCAGGCGGCTGCTCCCCTCCGCGTTCCAACCTTCTGCGGCCGCCACCGCCACTATAACCCTGTCGTGAATAGTCGGCGCCGCTGGGTATCATTCCGGGATAACCAAGTGACAGTTGTGCCCTGTCGGTTATATCCGTATATTCGTATTTGGCCCGTTCAAAGACGGCAATGACAATTTTAGGGTTGTCGAGATAGACGATGGTGGTGCTTGAGGTCGCGTTAGTTACATCGCCGAGCCAGTAAACAAACTGCCAGCCCGGATTCGGCGTTGCGGTCAGCGTAACTTCTGCGTATTTGTCAAATGTATGGACGCCCGGCGTCAGGTTTAGTCGGCCGCCCTGGACGGGCGACTGCTCGATCAACAGCGCGGTGCCGTCCGTCTGACAATAAGCGGGCGAAAACAGCGCCAGCGTAATCAGGGCCGCTACGAGTCCAAACGCGGGCCGCGGTACGCTTTGGCTGTAATGTCTCGGCATCATTCCTATCCCCCTACAGGCACCGGTCTCAACCGGCCCGGCCCCTGCGGCTGCGCAGCGGCTTGCGGCTAAGCAGCATCATCCCGCCTAAGCCCACCAGCGCGGTCATAGCCGGCTCCGGAACTTCCGGAATGGGCGGCTCGGTCTCTATCTCGCTGCTTGTAAGGACTTTGAAGTTGCCCTTGGTTGGGGCGTTGTTACTGCTGAAGACCAGGTACCACGAGTGCTCCCCCGGGTCGATATACCCGCCCGTGGAAGACCACATCCAGGCACCCTGTTCTTCCGTGGGAAGCGGGTCGGGCGATATCCCGTTGCCCGTATCATCCAGTGCGGTCGTGCCGTGCATTAATGTCTCGAGGATTGGGTTGCCCGCGAGGTTCAGCAAGCTGAAAGACCCGATGTCATCGGTGCTTCTGCTCGGATGATTGGCTATCTGGTAGGCGTAAATGTAACGGTCGCCGGCCGGCTTGCCAGCCCAGGCGAACTCGTTGGAATACAACAGGGTGTCATAGACGTTAAACAGGACAAGTACGTCAAGTCCGTCTTTTTGATAGGTCTTTGAACCACCCCAGACCTCCGTTCCATCATCGCCAAAGGTACTATGCGGCAAAACAGCAGAAGCGGTCTGAACAGCCACGCTCATTACAGCGAGCAGGCAGAAACACATTACTTTTCTTGTCACCCTCATTTTGCTCCTCACAAATCAGTGTCCCTGTGTCCGGCGGAAACTTTACCGCCCTAATATGTCTGCTTTATCTGCGTACTCTCCTCCTGACGGCTGCTGTTACCCCCAGTCCCAGCAGAATAGCGGTGCCCGGTTCGGGTACACACCGCGTGTCAACAACGACCTGGTCAACCAGAATGTCGCCTTTTACGGTTATCCATTCGCTGATTGGATTTGGCGTGACGTCAATCTCGAACAGGGTGCGTATCCAGCCGTCCGTGCCGGTCCTGTCGTCCGTACGAGTCATCTGCATCGAGGCGAACACTGGATTGGTAAGGATTCCTGCGAGCGGCTCTTCGGGCAGAAATGGGTCAAGATTGGCGGGCATCCAGGTAACCTGCAGCCGAATTTCCTTATGGCCGGCGATGTTCGGGTTGTTTGGAATCAGCATATCCAGCTCGCCGAGCTGCCAGATGCCCTGTTTGCCGCCGGGACCCTGGTTAATCCAACCAGGCCCGCCGTAAACCTTAAGCCCCAGAACTCCCTCGTACGGGTTGTAGTAACCAGCATCAGGCGCGATTGGCGTTGTAGCACCATCGCCTGTTCCAAAACTCCACTGTTGGTATGTCGTGTTGTTAGAGCCACGCTGCCAGGGCGGCGGCGAAAAGTCGTCGCCAAAGGCAGGGACGGC
>CAYGVZ010000253.1:0-4532 GCA_964353475.1 uncultured Pirellulales bacterium
AGGGCTGTAACCTCGTATCGTTCATCGGCGTTACCGCACGATGCGTTGAGCGCATCAATGACACGCAGGGCATTTTGCCCCACGGAGCCGGTCGAACCGAGTATAGCAACACGCTTTGGCATAAAAAAAGCCACCAGAAAATCCGCAACAGCGTGGATTATAACGCGCCGCCGCGCAAATTCCACCCCTCTTGCTGTATCCGCAGCACTCGTCTCGGCGAAGGGAAACATTGCGCGGCAGAAGCAGTCGAGCCGCCGAGCCGTAGCCGGACTCATTCGACACACCCCCTCAAAAAGTCCAGGTCGTCTCAAAATGCAAAATCAAAATGAGAAGGTTTGTTCGGCGATGTCCCCTCCCGCCCTAAAAACAGCCGGTCGAACCTGGCACGGCAGTTGCTTATGTTAATCCCGGACAGTTAATGTGGCTTTGGCACGAGAGGTGATGAACGAGTGCGACAGCAGATGCCGGGTGTCGTGCCTGGCCGCAGCGAAACTATTCGGCGTGGAATGATTTGGTAAAGTTTTCTCCCCTGCCGGGCCCGAGCGCCGAATAAGCTGTCCGAAGTGAAAAATGAGGGCCTTGGGTCCGGCACGCGATTAACGCGGTTTGACCGCGATGAGTATAGTCGCTCCTCCGCGTAGCAACGTGTACTCCTTTTATGCCGGGTTTGTTGCGACAGGCCGGAGGTCGCACGGGCCCGGCGAAAACAACCGCAGCCCCGCTCGGCTGCGATAAGGATAAAAAGGCGGCATCACGGGTAAACTGTCAGGTTGGCATCCTGTTGCCCGCACCAAAGGAGCGTGACAAATGCGACGTACCGACCAGCACAACGCAGAGGCAGTAACATATATTCTCAGGCGAATCGAGCGGGGCGAGGACCTGCGAATACTCTGGTCGGAGGCGCACCGGCTGATAAAAGGCGTCAATCCCGCCGACATTGCCGCCGCAGAGCAGAATCTCATCGACGCCGGCTGTCCCGCGCGTACCGCCCGCCAACTGTCGGCGGCGTTCCTCTTTATAGCGATGCGCACCGAGCAGCGGCCTAAGTCCGACAATGCCCTGCCTCCTTCGCATCTGCTCAGTAAGGTTACTGCCGAGCATGATATGATTCGATGTATGCTGGCGGACCTGCGAGAAGTCGTGCAGGAAATAGCCGCACTGGATTGTTTGCGCGATACGTCATCCGAGTTTCGCCGGCTCGTTCACACCGTTGCCCATCTGGACAATATCAGGGAGCACATCGACCGCGAGGAGCACGTAATCCTGCCGTACCTGAGGCAATATGGCTGGCCGGGCGTCTGCCATCCTGCCCAGTGCGACCACCTGTGTATTGCAAATGAGATAGATAATCTCGTCCGGCTGATAGGTGCGTTCTATAACGCCGACCTCGAACAGTTCAAGACCTGGCTTGTCGCGGTGACAGGCCGGCTGATACCCAGGTTGTCCGACAATCTCAGCTACGAGGATGAAATACTACACCCGATTGCCGTGGCTGTCATTGATGACATTCGCGTCTGGGAGAAAATGAAAGCCCTTTGCGAAGACATAGGATATTGCGGGGTTTACCATTGAGTACTGCGAGAGAGGAGCAGAGCAATGATTATGCCCGTAGTGAAATTGCGACCAAACCGTGTGATAATTGACATCGACACCCAGGAGCATTTCTTCAGCAAGCACAGCTTTGTGTGCGTAAGGAGGCATCGTCCGGTCCTTGCCAATATACTGCGGGTGATAAACTGGGCGCACCGCAACAATATCCGCCGAATTTCCACTGTGCAGACCTTAAGCCCGGCTGCCGCCTATTGTCCCCGCGGTGTACCCCTGCTGTTTGAGGGCGGCAAGCTCACCTATACGATTCGCGGCAAATGCGCCTACTATGAGGCCAGCGATTGCACCGACCTGCCGCAAGCCCTGTTTGAACAGTACGAGCAACTGGTTCTCTGCAAACGCTGCTTTGACCCGTTTGAAGAACCCCGGCTGGACAGAACGCTCACCGAGTTGAAAGCCGATGAATTTGTCCTCGTCGGCGCCGCAACTGAAGGCGCCGTCAGGGCTACTGCCCTCGGATTGCTTGCCAGGGGAAAAAAAGTCACCATTATTTCCGATGCCACCGGCTCTTATGACTACTGTCTCGGTCGGCTGGCTTTGCGGGTGATGTCGCACAGGGGGGCAAGAATCATCCGCGCAGAAATGCTGTTAGACAACCATCATCCTCTGACCTCGCCCGTATTCGAATTCGACTGGCGCTGACGCCCAATCCGCAGCTATCTCACACTCAACACCTGCCATCCTGGCAGCTAATCTGCCGTGCGCCTAAGCATCGACGTCTTGTGCGCACAGCCATCATTGCTGCAAATCATTCCGCAATAAGCACTTAGGATGTCTGAATCGGGCGAGCGGTCTGCTGGCACAACTTTTGCACATCCTTTGAGGTTATGGTTGCGCGATGGGCAGAACTTAGTGAGGTGAACGTGCTTGCCAGCCAAGCGGACTGGCCCTGGCCGGTGGCGCTGCGCCAGATTTTTCAGCCTAGGGGCGTGAATCTGCTGATGGCCGCGGGCGTAAATGATTTTGTCAATGTCCTGCGGCAAAGGCGGATTCATACGACCATAGTCGATATGGACCACTCGTTCGGCGGGCTGGTGGCGGTAAGAACGATTCGGATGGAATGGCCGCTCCTGCCCTGTATCGTGCTCACAAGCGCAGCAGCCGAGCCGATTCTCAGCGAGGCCCTGCGGCTGGATATTTTCAGCGTCATTGGCAAGCCCGTGGATATGAACGTCCTGAAGGACCAGCTCAATCGGCTCTTCGTCCGGGTGTATAACAGCCGCGTATTCAGTGAATGAAATCTAAAGACAGTTATCGTGATTGAAATTTGTATATGACAAGGCAAACGTTTTCATTTGAAAGGAGCAATGAGAAATGAAGATACGACCATTGGCGGACAAGGTGCTTGTTCAGCGGTTAGAGGCGGAGAACAAGACGGCTGGCGGCATAGTATTGCCGGATACGGCCAAAGAAAAACCTCAGAGAGGCAAAATCGTTGCGGTGGGCGAGGGAAAGATTCTCGATGACGGGACTCGCCAGAAAATGCAGGTGAGTAAAGGCGACGCCGTTCTTTTCAGCAGCTACGCCGGCTCCGAAATAAAAATCGACGGCAAAGAGTATCTGATTATGAGTGAATCGGATATTATGGCCGTGATTGAGTAGCGGGCGCAGCCGCAACCAGCGCTAAGAGCGCACAAAAAATGACTTATAACGAGGAGATATAAAAATATGGCAGCAAAAAAAATAGCTTATGGAACTGAAGCACGTGCAGCGATTCGCGAGGGCGTCAGGAAACTCGCTGGCGCCGTCAAAATCACGTTAGGCCCGTGCGGCAGAAACGTGGTGCTGGAGAAATCGTTCGGCTCGCCCACAGTCACCAAGGACGGTGTAACAGTGGCAAAGGAAATCGAGCTTGAGGACTCATACGAAAATATGGGCGCCCAGATGGTCAAGGAAGTGGCCTCAAAAACGTCCACCGTTGCCGGCGACGGCACGACTACCGCCACGATACTGGCCGAGAGCATCTTTGAAGAAGGTCTTAAGAACATCACCGCCGGTGCAAACCCGATGCAGGTCAAGCGCGGCATCGACAAAGCGGTTGACACAATTGTCAACGAGCTAAAGAAGATGAGCATCACCGTTCAGTCGGGCAGGCAAATCGAACAGGTCGCAACCTGCTCAGCCAATCAGGATGTCGAGATAGGCAAGAAGCTCGCTGAGGCAATGAACAGGGTCGGCAAAGACGGCGTCATTACGGTTGAGGAAGGTCAATCCCTGGAGACGGTCGTCGAGCTGGTCGAGGGTATGCAGTTCGACAAGGGGTATCTCAGCCCCCACTTCATCAACAACGTCGAGAATATGACGGTCGTGCTCGAAAAGCCGTACATCCTCATCCACGAAAAGAAAATTAGCTCTGTCAAATCGCTGATTCCGCTCCTCGAGAAGATTGCCAAGCAGGGCAAACCCCTGCTCGTCATCGCCGAAGAGATAGAAGGCGAGGCACTGGCGACCCTCGTCGTCAATAAACTGCGAGGCGTCCTGCAGTGCGCCGCCGTCAAGGCCCCCGGCTTCGGCGACAGGCGCAAGGCGCTGCTCAGCGACATTTCAGTGCTGACCGGCGGACAGGCAATATTCGAAGACCTCGGTCTTGAGCTT
The DNA here is from genome assembly GCA_964353475.1 of uncultured Pirellulales bacterium. Lineage (GTDB taxonomy): Bacteria > Planctomycetota > Phycisphaerae > Sedimentisphaerales > Anaerobacaceae > CAYGVZ01. Next base: position 4,204 of record CAYGVZ010000253.1, read on the forward strand.
GAGAACATCGAGCTGGATATGCTCGGGCGTGCAAAACGCATCACCATCGACAAGGACGCAACTACGATTATCGAAGGCGGCGGAAACAGCAAAGATATAAAGGCCCGAATCGACCAGATTAAGGCGGAGATTGAAAAATCCACCAGCGATTACGACATCGAGAAACTTCAGGAACGCCTCGCGAAACTGTCGGGCGGCGTCGCCATCGTAAAAGTCGGCGCTGCTACCGAGGCCGAGATGAAGGAGAAAAAGGCCCGCGTCGAGGATGCCCTGCACGCCTGTAGAGCGGCAGTGGAAGAGGGCATCCTTCCCGGCGGCGGAGTCGCAAT
>CAYGVZ010000254.1:0-4509 GCA_964353475.1 uncultured Pirellulales bacterium
GACGCAAAGAAGCGCAATGCCATCCGTTTCTTCGGCTTCAGCACACACAAGAATATGCCGGAAGTCCTCACGGCGGCGGCCGCTCTCGGCTGGGTTGACGCCATCCTGGTCAGCTACAATTTCCGGCTGATGCAGGACCAGAAGATGCTTGACGCCGTCGAGGCGTGCCATAAAACCGGTGTTGGACTTATCGCGATGAAAACCACCGGGCAGCGCACGGATACTCCTGCCGCTTACCAGGTTCAAACAGAAGCCGACAGGAAAATTGTTGCGCACTTCGTTGACAAGGGCTATACCCAGGTCCAGGCGGCAATAAAGGTGGTCCTGGAAAGTCCTGGCATCAGCTCGGCCGTTGTGGGGATGGACAGCGTGGCGCAACTGACGGAAAACGCCGCCGCGGCAATGAACAAGACCTCTCTTTCGCTGGCCGACAGGCAGGCGATTGAGCTATTCGCGCGCGAAACGTGCAGCGGGTATTGTGCGGGCTGTGCGAATATATGCGATGCGGCCGTCCCTGATGCGCACATAAGCGACATAATGCGGGCGCTCATGTATCACAACGGGCACGGCAATAAGCTGCTGGCAAAACAGACCTTCGCCGAGATATCCGCAGAAGTGAGAAGTCGCCTGCCCGACATTGATTATTCCCTTGCTGAGATGCGTTGTCCGCAAAGGATGCCCATAGCGAAACTTATCGCACAAGCCGTCGGAAAACTTGCCTGATAGCGGTAGTCAGTGTCCCCTACTTGAGCCCGGCGATGCGTTCCGCCGCTGGCGATATCGGGCCAAGACCGTTCTCAGGCGAATCCAGATAGAAATATGCGGTCGCCGACCAGTCATCACGCCGATAGAAATTCGTCCATGCCTCCGGCAAAGATGCATCCTCCAGCTTTGGCGCCGGATTCATTTCAAGCAGTTTAATCAGCTTGCCGTTGTCGTCGATGCTGATTGGCTTGAGGGCCACACCGTTCTTGAGCATCTCGATGACTTTGGCTTTCTGGTTTCCGCCTATCTGCTGCATTGTTACTCTGCAGTCGTGGTCGAACCAGACCGGGTCCGGCACGTGGTAGCGGTAAAAGGCATAATGCTTCTTCACGCTATCTGCTATCAGGCAACCCTGATACTGATGCGCGAAGAAATCCATCCCCCAGCCGGTGCCGATGTAATCCTCGGTGCCTGTCCCCACGAGCGTCGGGTGAGCGGTGTCGTCGTCCAGGTACATCTTAATTTCGCCTTCCCCCCACCAGCAGTCGTTGTAGTCATTGCTCGCAATCACGCCGACATTTACCCCGACGAATCGCCCATTACCCTTGACTTTCGGCAGGATGGTAAAATCCTCGCCGAGTTTGGTTGGGTTCTCCCGTCGCCAGTATGCGTGGAAGTACATGACGTCTTTGTCATGTCTGGCGGTCTTCACGTAATCGATGTCATAGAAGATGTGACTCAGCCGCGTCTTGCCTTCATTGGTCACGGTAATCTTCGCGCCCTTCCTGAACGGCATGGGGACAAGGCAGTTGAGACTCTTGCCCTGCGGGTCGGTGAATAGTGCGCTTTCAAAGGCGACCCGTCTGCCCAGACCCACCCCGAAGAAATCACCGAAAGGCGCTGATACCGCCGGCGTCTTTGCGCCGTCCCAGTACATCTCAATCTTCAGCGACCGAAGCATCTCCGGCGAGCGGTCCATAATCGTCATCCACATCCGGCTGATGATGCCGCAGCCCTCGACGTCGAGCAGCACCTTTGTCTCGCCGGCATCGATGCTGTCGGATGGGTGGCCTTTTGCGCCTTTATTCTCCATTCCGCCTTTTCCCTTGGCGCTGCTGCTGTTCTCAAAACTCGACCACCTTGTCGTTTCGCCGCCGTTCTTGCGATAGAGTTCGGATTCTCGCGCGAACGCTGATGTGCAAACCATAATCACCGTCAGAACCACCGCTGCTGATGTTGTGTATTGCCGCATTGTCATATTTCTGCTCCTGCTTATGGGCATAAAAACAATGTTAACGTCAGAAAAAATCCGCTGACACAAGCCAAACTGCAATCTCCACAACATAGCAGCATTTTCCGTCCCCGTAAAGAGATGCCTGTCTGAGATCTCGCTGCCGGTAAGCCCCCTCTTGCTGCGACGTTCACGGAAACCGCATTTTTGTCCCCGAAATTTGTCCGTCGTCCTGCGAAAAATTCTGGCGGCCATTATTATCCCTAACTCCCTGTTTTAGCGGCACTTATGGCTGACACATCGCAGTTTTTCTTGATTAGATGGGCCGCCTTCTGCTAAAATAAAATCGAAGCTGATTACGAGTTCTGGCTTCGGCGAAGAGGTGATGAGGAAACTGTATTACAACTTCTGGGTTCCTTTTATCGCAAATAAGAGGAGGATTCTTGTCCTGGCAATCGCCGCCTACATAGCCTTGTGCTGAAAGGCATTCAACCGGCGCAAGCCGTCTAATGGACTTTTCTGTTCCTTTCTAACCGCTCCCGTGGAGCGGTTTTTTTATGCGCACAAAATCCCCATTTGACACGCCCGCCTTCTCGCACTAACCTTAGCTCGTCTGTCGATAACAAGACCGCATTCCTTTTAGGGAGCGTCGAATGAAAATGATTTTACGATATTTTGTGCGGGGGCTTTTGATTGTCGTCCCGGTCGGGCTGACGATTATGGTGCTGGTTTATATTTTCACCGGCCTCGACAGAACATTTCGCGGCATATTCGAGATTCCCAAAGTCCCGGGTCTTGGGCTGCTTCTCGGCCTGACAGCCACGCTCGGCCTGGTGCTGGTGGTCGGGTTTCTGGCCTCGAACTTTATCGGCAGACGGTTTTTCGCGATTGTGGACTCAATCTTCGCAAAGCTGCCCCTGGTAAAGATACTTTACGGTTCAATCAGGGACCTCGTCCAGGCGTTTGCAGGCGAGAAAAAGAGGTTTGACAAACCCGTCTTGGTAACGCTCAGCCCAGATGGCGTCAAGGCGGTTGGCTTTATCACCGGGGAAGGTCTCGATAACCTGGGATTAGGCGACCACGTTGCCGTATATCTGCCGCAGTCATACAATTTCGCCGGCAACGTCCTGATTTTTCCCAGGCAGGCGGTCCAGCCGTTGAACATCAGCAGTTCCGAAGCGATGACCTTTATCGTCTCCGGCGGCGTTTCCGGCCGGAATCAAACCGGCAAACTGAACGGGTAACCCGTTGCGAAAATGCCTCCGAGCATCTTGCGCCGAGCAGAAGGTTGATATCGGTGACAGGCGATGGTATCCTTTAGGTCAGGATTTTGTATTTGGAACAGGTACGAAAATGGGAGAAAGAACAAGATGACTATGCAGACGTCAGTCACCGAACAGGTTGCATTGCTCAAACGCGGCACGGTCGAGGTTTTTACCGAACAGGAGATGGCGCAGAAGCTGGGCGACGCGGCGAAGAACAAACGGCAACTGCGTATCAAGCTTGGCCTTGACCCCACAAGCCCCGACATTCATTTAGGCCATACGGTCGTTCTGCGCAAGATGCGACAATTTCAGGACCTCGGCCACAAGTCCGTTCTTATTATCGGCGACTATACGGCGAGAATCGGCGACCCGACGGGCCAGAACGCCACCCGCCCGATGCTCTCGCCCGAACAAATCAAACGAAACGCCGAGACATACTTCCAGCAGGCGGGCAAAATCCTCGATACGACCGAAGAGAAACTCGAAGTCCGTTACAACAGCGAATGGCTGGAAAAAATGACCCTTATGGAGCTTATTCAATTAGCCGCAAAAAAGACCATCGCTCAGATGCTTCAGCGCGACAGCTTTAGGTTCCGCCTCGATAAGGGCATCGATGTTTACACCCACGAGTTCATTTATCCACTGATGCAGGGCTATGATTCGGTTGCCATAAGAAGCGACGTCGAATTAGGCGGCACCGACCAGACCTTCAACAACCTTGTCGGCAGGGACATCCAAAAGGCCTACGGCCAGCCCCAGCAGGTCGTTATCACTATGCCCATCCTCGTCGGCTTGGACGGCAAGGAAAAGATGAGCAAGTCAAAGGGCAACTACATCGGTGTTACCGACGAGCCCAATGATATGTTCGGCAAGGTGATGAGCATCAGCGACGGTATGATGGAAAATTACTTCACGCTGCTGACCGACCTGCCGAAAGAAAAAATCGCCGAGCTTGTTAATTCTCAAAAGACCCACCCCAAAGAGGCCAAAGTCCTTTTGGGCAAAACCATCGTCGGCCAGTTCTATAATGATGCGACCGCCCAATTAGCCGCCGCTCAGTTCGACAAGGTCTTTGCGCAAAAGCAGCTTCCCGATGACATCCCCGAAATCGCTCTGCCTGCACAGCCAATCTCGGTCAAGCAGTTGCTTGTTGCCTGCAAGCTCGTTGATTCGGGCGGCGAGGCAAAACGGCTTTGCGCCCAGGGCGGCGTTACCATTGACGGCCAAAAAATCGCCGACCCCAACGCCTCAATCACCCCCAGGACAGGTATGACCATCCAGGTCGGTAAACGAAAATTCGCAAGAATA
>CAYGVZ010000255.1:0-4441 GCA_964353475.1 uncultured Pirellulales bacterium
AACCCCCTCGGCTGCAAACCCCTCCTTCTCACAGCAAGAGGCAATAGTACCAGCAGAATAAGCACGGCTACCGTCACCATCAGCATATGGTTGCTGAAGATGATTTCATGTCCGCCTATCGAGAACTGAAACAACGGCGCCGCTATCACCGGTTTGAGCGGGTCTATCTCAGCCAAAAAAACGCTGCTTAACGCCTTACAACCCAACATTCAGTCGCTGCCTCATTAGCTGCCCTTATATCTATATCTATTCGGCAAAGACAGGGCAGATTCGACAGTCAATCAACGCTCCGTGGGGGCAATACCCGTACCGTGTCACTTCCTTCCATCCGTCATCCCAAGCCAGTCATCGGTCCGGAACGGCGATGCCGGCAGACCTGCCTTGTTACGAAAATTGCACACCGGGTTGTTTGCCCAGCCATAACGCGCCGCAACAGGCGCGGCAACCTCCTCGGCAGTGACAACCACCGTATCGCCCTCGATTTTTGCATCCGCCCAGACAAACTTGCGGTCGGCGCCGGCGATTGAAAAGCCCTTCAATGATTCGCCGCCGCCGGCAACAAGGCCGCCGCCAATATGGTCGAATGAAAGGATGACCCTGTTGCCATCGACTTTCATCGCTTTATAGGAAGGCCCCGAATATACAACGTCCTTGCCGTAGGTCTTCGCCAATGCCCACAGTGCAAGCCGTTTGCCCACGTCCTGCTTGTTTTTCGGATGAATGTCGTTGGCCTCGCCAATGTCTATGGTCACGGCCATACCCGTGTTCGGCACAGCCAGCGTCATTGTTTGCGCCTCGCGCAGCTCCGCCCATTCACTCTCGACCGGCTCGGGGCTGACAGGCATATAGTTCGCTAACTGCACAATCAAAAATGCAAAATCCCCCTGTCCCCATTTGTCACGCCAGCAGCTAATCATTGCAGGCAGCAATTTACGATACTGATACGCCCTGTCCGCGTTTGCCTCGCCCTGATACCATATCGCCCCGCGAATACCAAACGGGATAATCGGCGCAAGCATTGCGTTATACAGGCCGGCGGGAGAATTAGAATTGCCGGGACCCATAGGCGGCTCTATCCGAGGTCTTCGTGGTACCGGCTTACTTTCGGCCTTCAGTTTCGCGGCATCTTCCTCCTGCTTCTTCATCTCCTGTTCGTATTTCTCTTTCAGCCGGGGGTAATCCTTCACCGCATCCTCAAATCGCTTCACAATTGGCTCGAAATCAGCATCCTTCGCCAGCCAATCTTTGCTTGTCCACGCCTCAGCCGGCGTGCCGCCCCACGAAGTATGAATCAGCCCGATGGGGACATTCATCTGGCTATGCAAATACCGGCCGAAAAAGAATCCCACCGCTGAGAACTTCCCTGCGGTCTGCGGGCTGCACTGTTCCCATCGACCCTGGCAGTCCTTCTGCGGCTCTTCGCTCACCCTTTTTGCTACAGTGAACAGCCGAATGTTCGGAAGGTCCGCCGCCCTGATTTCCTCATTGGCGTCTGTCGCCTGCCCAAGCGACCATTCCATATTCGATTGACCCGAACACACCCACACCTCGCCGACAAGCACGTTCTTCAACAGAAAGGTATTCTTGCCTGCGATTGTTACCTCGTATGGTCCGCCTGCAGGCGAGACCTCGCCTTTGGCGGGCCCGCCCGCGGCAGGCGTATCGACTTTCACCATCCACTTACCGTCGGCGTCGGCTGCCGCTTCCCATTTCTTGCCGCCCCAACTGGCGATCACTGTTACCTTTTCGCCGGCCTCAGCCCAGCCCCAGATGGGAACCTGCATCCCCTGCTGCAAGACCATATTGTCGCCGATAACCGCCGGCAGTTTGACGTCTCCCAGCGCCGCCCCGGCCAAAACCGCCGACACAAAAAACACAACGGCCAACTGCCCGACACGCCCTCTTCTTCTGCAATCCATTTGTAACCCCTTTTAGTCAATCAAAACGGTGTGGCTTCCTGACCCGCCGCAGGCGGGCCCAAACCAAGCCGAAATTATACCGATGGCACAACGGCAGGTCAAAACCCATCCCAACGCCAAAAATCAGGCCGCTTGTTGTATTCCTGCGTATATTCCTGTATAGTGCCGTATGGTTTGATACGCTTTTCCGACGAGGATAAATATGTACAGGGAAAAATCGTTGCCATCAACAACTCTTCTGCAAATGGCACTGCTCACTGTTTGTGTCCTTTTCCTGATTCCCGGCTGTCCCAAGAAACAGGGCGAGCAAATGGCGCAAGCCACGGCTGGCGCCGCCGCCCCCCAGCCGACTCCGGAACAGACAAGACAGACCCAACCGGCGTCAAAGCAAATCGCCGACCCAAACCCGCCGGGGCGGGCCGCCGCTAAGCAGACACCAAAAGAGCAGACCCGCCAAACTCCCACCCCTGTCATTAACAAACCGACTCTGGGTATGATTGCCGCCAGGGCGCAGACCTGGAGGCCGGCCTTCACCGACTGGTATGGCCGACAGGCCCCCGACTTCTCAGCCGCCGACATCAACGGCAAACAATATACCCTCAGCGGCTACAAAGGCACAAACGTTATGCTCGTCTTCTGGGCCACCTGGTGCGGCCCCTGCATTTACGAAATGCCCCACCTCATTCGCCTGCGCAGCGAACTCGGCGAGGATAAACTCGCTATGCTCGGCCTGTCTTACATAACCACCTTCCCACCGAACAGCGTCGAAAAAATCAAGGCCTTCGTCGCCGATAACAAGAAAATCAACTATCCCATCGTCCCGGTTGCTCAGCAGAATCTCCCCGCGCCCTTCAGCCAGGTCAACGGCATCCCCTGCTCTTTCTATATCGACCCCGCAGGCAAAATCAAATTCGTCACCGAGGGCCTCATTTCAGTGCCTGAAATCAAGGCCATCCTCGATGCCGAAAAATAACCCGCAAACCACCAAGAATATGCTGGACGAGCCGCCCGGCAAGACATATAATTGCTTTTTTGGACTGAATTTTGAAATGCAGAGGTGATTGACCTATGGCACATAAAAAGGGACAGGGCTCATCAAAGAACGGAAGAGACAGCAATCCGCAGTTTCGCGGTGTGAAGCTTTACGCCGGCGAGGTCGTCAAGGCCGGCAACATACTGGTACGCCAGTGCGGCACTAAGTTCTTCGCAGGCGTAAACGTCGGCCTCGGCAGGGACTTCACCCTCTTCGCACTCGCCGACGGCAAAGTTCGCTTCCAGGGCCGAAAAGTCCACATCGTCTAATCTCGCCGCTATCGCATACAAACAGCACATCATCCGCGCCGATATCGAGGCCATTCGCGACGTCGCCGCCGGTGTTTCTTATTACTCAACGTCCGGCTCGACGGTCGGCGTGTAACCGAGGCTGGACCACGTTGCTATTTGCACCTTGTACAGGTCCTGCCTGCCCTTATCTGTCGTCGGCACCATATCGTTTTGCGGGTGAGTTCTGTCTGCTTTCTTGCCGTATTCAATGGTGTCCTCCCCCTTCCATATCCAGTGGTCCACACTGCCGTCTGCAAACGAAATGGTCGTCCCATTGCTGTGCCTGACCCTTGGGTCGTCCCACCACAGTTCACTGATATAGTGAACAGCGTAGCTGTCGGGCGTCATCCACCCCTCGTCGATAAAGACAACTCGCCTGTATGGCTGATATATCTGTGCCCTGTACTTAATCCACAACCCCGCCTCGCGCGTACCGGCCCTCGGCAGCCCGTTCATCGAATCGACTATGGAATACGTAAGCATCTCGCCGCGATACCCGGTCGGACAGCGATAAATGTCAATGTTCGCGGCATACCTGAACAACGCGCCGGTACTTATCGCCTCACGCTGCAGCTCTTTGTTGGTCACAACACCGACTTGCCATGCCACCCCCACCCACGGCACTTCACCCTTGTGGAATGGCGTACCGTCAGCGAATTGATACCACCAGTCGCCTTGATTCGGCGCACGCGCACGGCCTGGGGTACCCAGCGGAGCTCCATTGACTATAATGCCGTCATTCTCGTCGGCGTACATTATCCACCCCAGCATCAACTCCTTGAGGTTGCTCATGCACACCGCTCGCTTGCCCTGCTCGCGCGCCTTTCTAAGTGCTGGCATCAAAATGCCCATAAGCAGCGCGATTATGGCCATTACGACCAACAGCTCAATCAGCGTGAATCCGCTTGAACCTTGCCTTTTCATAATCGTCTGGCCGACACAGGTGTGGCTAAAAAGTGCATCTTCTTGCTGCAGGCATTATATTATAATCGCCCTGCAATAGCAAGGAACTGCGTTGAAGTCGTTTAGCCGCAAGCTTACCCCGTGCCGTCTGACGGGTTTGCCCGCCTCTTGCGCCTTCGTATTTAGCCCTGGGTTTTACCCAGGGTTGCAGGCGTCACGATTACTCTGTGCTTAGTCCTCGGCCGCAGGCCGGGTGACCCCGCCCCCTAATCTCTCCCAAACCCCTCTGAACCTCT
>CAYGVZ010000256.1:0-4440 GCA_964353475.1 uncultured Pirellulales bacterium
TCGGGCAGACCCAGGAATGGATAAACCGCCTGGGCTGGCGATGGATGTTCGGCTCCGAAGCAATTCCTGATTTCCTGTTCCTCATAGCGGCGTTCTTCATCCCTGAAAGCCCCCGTTGGCTCACAAAACAGGGTCGCGAAGAATTGGCTGCTACGATCCTAACAAAGGTTGATGGTCCGGCCCACGCCGCCGCGGAAATGGCTGCTATCAAAGAGACAATCGCCCATGAGAGTACTTCGATTCGGCAGTTGTTCCGACCGGGACTGAAAATGGTTTTGATTATAGGCGTCGTCCTTGCGATTCTTCAGCAGGTTACGGGAATAAATGCGGTGCTGTATTATGCTCCTGAAATATTCAAAAATATGGGGAGCGGAACCGAAGCTGCGCTGCTCGAAACGGTTGTCGTAGGTGCCGTCAATATCGCATTTACAGTTGTGGCGATCTGGGTCGTTGACCGCCTGGGGCGCAAGCCCCTGCTGATTCTGGGTTCTGCCGGTATGGCCATTACGCAATTCCTGCTCGGCGCGGCGTTCTACTTCGGACAACCGGGCCTGTGGGCGTTGCTCCTGGTCCTCGGCTATATTGCATGCTTTGCCGCCTCGTTAGGCCCCGTTGTCTGGGTTGTCCTCTCCGAGATCTTCCCGACTCGCATACGCGGAAGGGCAATGGCTATTGCTACTGTCGTTCTCTGGATATCGTGCTTCGCCGTCTCGCAGACCTTCCCGATGATGGACAAGAATGCCTGGCTCGTGGAAAACTTCCGTCACGGTTTCTCATTCTGGCTTTATTCGGTATTCTGCGTCCTTACCGTGATTTTCGTCTGGCTGTTTGTGCCGGAAACAAAGGGTAAAACCCTCGAACAGATAGAGAAACACTGGCTAAAACATTAAGGACTAAATGAGCTTCAAGGAGCAGAGCCAATGACAAGATGCGGCAGGGCTGTTTTGTTCTTATTTACCGTATTGCTGTTTGCAGGTGTATCGCCGATTCAGGCAAGTGAAGTTATCTCGCTCAACGGGCAGTGGCGATTTACAATCGACGGGGAAAATGAGGGCTTGTCCGCAAAGTGGTTTGAGCGCGAATTTGACAGAGCCGGCTGGCAGATTGTCAATGTGCCGCATACCTGGCAGGTCGTGAAGGGGCTGGAGGCCTATTATGGAATCGCGTGGTATGCCCGCACGGTCAATCTCGATTCACAAACGGCAGGCAAAATCGTCAAACTCGAATTCGACGCTGTTTATCGAGACGCAACGGTCTGGGTGAACGGCAAACTCCTCGGTGAACACAAGGGCAGCGGCTATACGCCCTTTTCATTTCTCATCCCCGACAGCGAAACCCGGAAAGGCGAGTTGGAAATAGTCGTTAGAGTTGATAACAAGTTCTCGACGAAGGCATTGCCCTACGCCAACTCTTTCGACTGGCCGAATGACGGCGGAATAATCAGAAGCGTGCGGATGAGAATTTTACCAGCAACCCACATCGCCCGGCTGCTGGTTGACGCCCAGCCAAACGATGATTTGACCGAGGCGAGGATTGAAGTCAGGGCGGCGCTGTATTGCAGCAAGGGTAATCTCACCGGGGCATCTGTGGAAGTGATGGTTCTTGACCCATCAGGCAACGCAGTCGCACGGTTTTCTGCAAAGCCGCAACGATGCGAGGATTGGATTTACAAAGCACAACCTGCAGGAACGATTAGCAGGCCGCAGCTTTGGCATTTCGACAAGCCACAACTGTATCGACTTGTTTGCCGGCTGATTAAGAAGGGTGTGGTCCTGCACGAGAAAGAAACTGCGTTCGGCATACGCAGGGTCGAGATGAAAGACGGACTATACTATCTCAACGGCGAGCCGATGCGATTGATGGGCGTTGAATGGATGCCCGGTTCAGACCCGCGATATGGAATGACGGAAAGCCCTGATTTTATGCGCGGGATACTGGCCGATATGAAGCGCCTCAACTGCGTCATCAGCCGATTCCACTGGCAGCAGGATGACGCGGTCTTTGAGTTTTGCGACCGCGAGGGAATGTTGTTCCAGGAGGAGGTTCCCGCCTGGGGTCCCAAGACGCGTCTGGAAGAGGTGAACGACATACAGGATATGCAGATGCGCGAAATGATGCTTGCGCATTACAATCATCCTTCGATTTATGCGTGGGGACTGTGCAACGAGATAAAGGGGCAGAGCAGGCAGGGGCAGGCGTTTGTCAATCGGGGGATTGATATCGCGCGCTCGCTCGATGCACATCGGCTGCTGACATACGCATCCAACACACTGCAGAGTAATGTCCAAAAGGACGCCTCGTCGCTTGTGGATTTCGTCGAGTGGAATGACTATTATGAATCGTGGTATGGCGGCGGGATACCGGAACTTGAGGCGAATCTGGAACGTATCTGCAGGGAGTTTGCCGGCAAATCGCTTGTGATTTCGGAATACGGGCTTTGCGAGTGCTCGGAGAAGAACCCTGTCGGAGACGACCGGCGAATCGAAATACTGCGAAGTCATACTGATTGTTACCGAAAAACGCGATGCGTCGCGGGCGCGATTTTCTTCAACTACAACGACTATCGCACACACATAGGCGACAAGTCCAGCGGGGCGTTTCAGCAGCGCGTCCACGGCGTAGTGGACTTATTGAACAGGCCCAAAAAGTCATACGAGGCGTTACGCCGGGAGTGCTCGCCGATTCGGGCAATCGAGATTGGCAAGCCGGGGGATTCAAATCAGGTTGCAGTGGAAATAGTCACTCGTTCACTTGAGAATGATATGCCCGCCTATACGCTTCGCGGGTATCTTCTCGTCTTGACGGCATACAACCAGAACGATTTACCCATAGATGCGCAAAAGGCGCTACTGCCGGACTTGTCGCCCGGAACCAGACACATCGAGCGCGCGCAGTTGCACATCCCGACCGGCGATTCGCTGTCGCGGCTGCGAGCTGATGTCTTCCGCCCAACCGGTTATTCGGTCCTGGATGCGGAGTGGACAAGCAGCGTAACAGATTGACGTGAGCACAGGAGAGAATTCAAGATGAACTTCACGATTCTGCTGGTGGTAGGAATATATTTTGCGGCGTCTTTGGGGCTGGGTATCTGGGTTGCTCGCAAAGAGAAGAAAAAAGCGGAGGAGTATTTTTTGGCGGGAAGAACGCTGCCGTGGTATGCAGTCGCGCTTTCGATGACGGGCGCTAACATCGGCACCGAGCATTTCATCGGGATGGTTGGCACCGCTTACGCGGTGGGCCTGGCGCCGGCGACATTCGAATGGGGCAATTTCCTGCCTTACTCGATTCTGTGCTGGATATTTATGCCCTATTTTTTCCGCAAGAAGCTTTTTACAATCCCGGAGTTTCTCGAACGTCGATACTCGCCATCAACACGATGGGTATTTGCGGCGCTGTCGATGCTGCACATGGTGCTGGGCGTGCTGACGCCGGCATTGTATGCCGGGGGGTGGATTATATCGGAAATGATACTGCACAAGCCGGTGCAGGTAATTGACTCGACGTTCATTTTGTCGGTCGTCATTATCGCCGGTATTACTGCGGCCTACTGCATATACGGCGGATTGCTCAGCGTCGTCTGGACGGACGTGCTGCAGGTAGTGATACTGGTAATTGGCGGGATAGTTCTCGTCCTGGTCGGCGCGGACAGGGCAGGCGGGATGGGCGAAGTAATCCGGAAGAATCTGGCGGCAGACGTCACGCGGTTCAGCTTGATACAGTCGGCGTCGCACCCGGTGTCGCCCTGGCCGGGGGTAATGACTTTCTGGCTGACCCTGTCGCTCTGGTACGTGGGGACAAACCAGTTCTACATCCAGCGGTGTCTCGGCGCACGAAGCGAGTGGGACGCCAAGATGGGAGTGATAAGCTGTGCGTACATAAAATTCTTTTTGCCTTTCATCATCGTCTTCCCCGGCCTGGTCGCCTTTGCACTGTACGGCAGGGGACTCAAAGAAGACGGCGTGTATATAAAGATGGTCACTGAATTTTTGCCGCCGGTGGGCCAGGGGATACTCCTCTCGGCCTTGTTGGCGGCGCTGATGAGCACTGTTTCGAGCGTGCTGAATTCGGCCTCGACAATCTGGTCGCTCGATGTGTACAAGCGTGTTCTGCGTCCTTCGGCGAGCGACGCGGACTTGGTGAGAGTCGGACGCTGGTCAACATTTGTGATAATAGTGATAGCGACAATCTTAGCGCCTTTGCTGCTCAAGTGGCAGGGCGGGATATTCATATATATTCAGGATATGGCGGCGTTTTTCGCGCCGCCCATCGCTGTTACGTTCCTCGCCGCGTTTTTGTGGCGACGCGCTCACGGCAGGGCCGCGACATTTACGCTCATATTCGGAATAATCAGTGGAATCATACTCAAGACGATTGCAGAGACGGCGGGGGCTGAGGGTGTCGCGTGGCTCAAACCCCTGTTGAACCGTGCCGCTGTCAACT
>CAYGVZ010000257.1:0-4428 GCA_964353475.1 uncultured Pirellulales bacterium
ACCTGGGTATCGGCGGCTGGCTGGTTTGTCAAACCGTAAAGTTCGTTATAGATTTCGAGGAATTTCTGATACGCCACGCCGTTGCCCTTCGGAGGCGACAGTTCCGGCAGGACGTTGACCTCGTTGAGGGAATCCAGGAATTGCTGCAGGGCGGCGTTGAAGGCGGCCGTCAGTTCACTCACAAACGTCGGCGCCTCGACCTGTTCCTCAACTGCCGGCTCCTCGGATAAGGGCTGCTGGCTGATGTCTTCCTCGATTGTCTCTTCGACGGGCGGCGTGGTAACATCCGGCGGCGGCTCGATTATGGCCTGCGTTTCTTCGCCGGCAACCTGCTGAGGCAATTCATCAGCGGGCGGGATGTCTTCTTCCGGCTGGTCGGTTGCTGTAACGGGCGGAGTTGTCAGGGCCGTCAGAGAAGCGACGAGGGCGGCGAAGGCGTTATTCAGTTCGCCGGCCAGTGCATCTTTGGAGCCGAGCTGGCCGGTGAGGAAATTTTCGACCGCCTGATTAACCGATTGCTGAAACGTGTCGGTCAGCTCGCCGGCCTGCTCCGCCGTGAGTTGGCCTGAATCGACCAGGCCTGTGATTTGCGGCGAGACGGAATCGCTCAGGCCGCTTGTGTTTTCGTCGGCGACTGCGCGGAGTTGAGTGCCTTCGATAGCCGCCAGTTCATCGTGGAAGTTTATGCGAAGTCGAACATCAGCGACGCCTTTGAAGTGTCCTTCCTGCAAGAGTCGCAGGACGCCGGGCAGCTTTTCGCCGGTTTCGGGATTCTCGGCCTGCTCGACCGCTTCGGTATCCGGCTGTTCCGGTTCCGCCGGTGTAATCTGGGTTTCTTCAATGACCTGGTCTTTCTTGTGGAGCTTTTCGAGACCAGGTGCGTGGGTGGTTGTGCCAATCGATTCAACCTGCATAAGTCGTCTCCTTACGATACTGCCGACGTTATTATCGAGCAGTCCCCCAGAATCTTAAATCGGCAGGCGTGCCTGTAAAACTTTATCTGTTGATTGCCCCTTGTGAATTGCCGCCGATTGGCTACGATTGTGCCGCGGGAAGCCGTTTTGTGAGAGCAGAATATGCGTGCAGATGCAATTTATCAGACGATACGCAGGGACAAGATTATTGCGATTGTCCGCGGCGTGGATAAAGGCAAGATACTGGGCGTGGCGGAGGCGTTGTTGCAGGCGGGAATAAAGATGCTGGAGGTTACCTGCAACACGACAGGCGCGGCTGAGATGATAGAACTGCTGGCAGACAAGATGGAAGGGGAGATGGCGATTGGCGCCGGGACGGTCATCACCAAAGACCTCTGCAAGGAGATGCTTGAAGCCGGTGCAAGGTATATCATTGCGCCGGACGTGAATCCTGATGTGATTGAATACTGCGTAAAGCGAGATGTTGCGGTCCTGCCCGGCGCTGCGACTGCGACAGAGATTTTGACAGCGAAGCGATTGGGCGCGATGGTGGTCAAGATATTCCCAGCGGGGGTGCTCGGAGCCGAGTACATAAGACAGATGCGGGGGCCGATTGACGACGTTGAGTTCGTCGCAGTCGGGGGCGTAAAACCTGAAAACATCGCCGATTTTATGAATGCCGGATGTATCGCAATCGGAATTGGGGCATCGGTGGTTCGCAAAGAGTTTGTCGAGAGCAACAACTGGGTAGCGATAACCGAAACGGCTCGCCAATATGTGAAAAGGATTGCGGAGACGGGGCTTTGACAGCGGTTGCGGTGTCGCGGATAATGACGGCGTGAATGAATCTTTGAGCAGAAAGGAGAAAATTATGGCAGGCAGGAAACAATCCGGCAAAACAACAAGACCACACAAAACCGATTTAACGTGTTTATCGCGGCGGGATTTTCTGGGCGGGTGTGCGGTTTGCGCCGCCGGCCTTGCGGGAGTATCGGCGCTGGGATTAAGCGCGGCGCTTGGCGAGACGGCTGCCAGCGCATCCGACAAGGCGCGTGTTCGGCTGATATTCACACACAGGCCGGCAAGCAGCGCCACCTGGCCCAATATCGGATATGACTATGACGGGCGAAAAAAGGAACTGACCGAGAAGCTGAAGACCGGTTGTCCGGGCATCGAGTTCTTGCCGGTGACGATTCAAAACGGGACAAACGCAAAGGAACTGCTGGAGAAGGACAAGAGTGAGAACATCGACGGGTATGTCGTTTATATGGTGGGGATATGGACGGGTGTGCCGCAGATAGTGGCGCAATCGGGCAAGCCCACTATTTTTGTTGACGACCTTTACGCCGGCTCAGGAGAGTTTCTTATCGCATATTCGGAGGCGAAGCGAAACGGCCTGAAGGTTGCGGGCGTTTCGTCAAGCAGATTCGAGGATGTCGTCGAGGCAGTCAAATGTTTTGAGTGTATAAAGAAGCTTCAGTCGTCGGTGATTCTGCGCGTGGGCGAGGGTTTCGGCGGCAAGGAAGACACTGTCACGAGCGCATTCGGGACAAAGATTGAGCATATAAATTATGAGCCGCTTAACGTCGCCTACAGCAAGGCCGACAAAGAGCAGGTGAAAAAATGGGCGGACAAGTGGATGAATGAGGCGGAGAAGGTCATCGAGCCGAGCAGGGAAGAAGTTGAAAAGTCGGCGGCGATGTACCTGGCGATGAAGCAGATGATGGACGAGTACAAGGCGAGGGCGATTACAATCAACTGCCTTGGCGGGTTCTACGGCGGCAGGATAACGGCGTATCCCTGTATGGGGTTTTTCCAGCTTAATAACGATGGGTACGTGGGGGCGTGCGAATCCGACTTGAAATCGACGATTACAATGCTGCTGATGAGTTACTTAGTCGGCAGGCCCGGCTATATCTCCGACCCTGTTATAGACACATCGAAGAACCAGATAATCTACGCGCACTGCGTTGCGATGAACAAGGTCTATGGGCCGGACGGCAAGGCCAATCCCTATCACGTCCGCAATCACTCCGAGGACCGCAGAGGCGCCTGCGTCCGTTCGCTGATGCCTTTGGGCGAGATGACAACAACGATTGAGTTTGACGCGGACAAAAAAGAAGTGGTTATGCACCGGGCAAAGACGGTGGAAAACGTCGACGAAGACAAGGCCTGCCGGACGAAACTTGCCGCTGAGCCGGTCGGCGACATCAATAAGCTGATGCGTTTCTGGGACCAGTGGGGCTGGCATCGCGTTACTTTCTACGGCGACCTCAAACGTCCCGTCGAGCACATCGCAGGTCTGCTTGGTTTCAGGGTAGTCGAAGAGGCGTAAGAAGACGCCACAGTGACTCAGGAGAGCACATATGAAGTCAAAGACCTATTCCTTACTTATCTTGCTGGCATGTGCCGGCTTGGCCATCGCAGCAGAACCAATGTCGATGAAGGCGCTTGTGCTTCTAAACTCAGCAAATGAAGACACAGTCCCGCCAAAGGAATCAGACCCGCGAATCGATCTGCTGCTGCATTCTAAATGGGGCAGGGAATATACTATCCCATATCTGGAGCATCTTGGCATACCGTATGATATTTGGGACGTGTCAAAAGAGCCGCTTCATCCAAATATCAACCAATATTCGCTTATGATTGTCACGCAATATGGGCTTACGGTCAATTACAATACCACAAAATTAGTCGAGGACGCCGTAGAATCTGGATGCGGACTCGTCAGTTTCAGCTACACCGTTCCACGACTGCTCGGCAATACTCTAGATGTGTTGGCTTTTCCCTCCAAAACCCTCGACTTTACTGACTCAAATCACTTTATTACTTCACAGCATAGAACCGGACGCTTTCGGCTTTTTGGCCAAATGATATTACCTTGTGGCCAAGACGTAAACGGCACGGTTCTTATAAAGGGAGATGGCGGCCAACCCTTTCTGATTGTGGCACAAAAAGGTAAAGGCAGGATTGTCCAGTGGACGAGTCAGGAGTGGATGAGTCCGAGTGTGCTGGGGCCGTTGGGCGGATTAGATGACTGCCTGTGGCGGTCGATTGTCTGGGCGGCGAGAAAGCCCTTTGCGATGCGGGCATTGCCGCCGATTGTTACGATGCGAGTAGATGACGTCGCGGCGAGGGGCGGCCTGCAAAAACAAAGTCCCTTCTATTGGGTAAGCGTTTGCGGCAGGTACGGTTTCAAGCCCTGGCTGGGACTTTTCATTTACAATCTCACGCCGGAGGCAATCGAGGAGCTGCGCGGGTACATCAAGGATGGTATTGCGACTGCCTCGCCTCATGCCCTCGGCAGGCCTCCGCGCCCGAAAGAAAATCAGGATTTCTATTACAGTCCGAAGGCGATTCCACTGCGCTATGATACTTATGATGAGTTCCTGTATTTCAAACACGACCCCAACGGCGGGGCGGCGTGGTCTGATGGGGAGCTTGCCAAGGGGCTTAAAGCCGTGGATGACTGGTACGCGGAGACGAAGCTGCCGATGGCGAATTACTTTGTGGC
>CAYGVZ010000258.1:0-4388 GCA_964353475.1 uncultured Pirellulales bacterium
CTGCAATTGCTGTGCGTCAAGGCCGAGGGACGTGTGCCGATTACCGCAAAGCTGGTCGCCAACATCATTACCGCCGCGGGCGCCAACAGGGTACTCGCCATCGACCTTCACGCACAGCAATTGCAGGGATTCTTCGACATACCGGTTGACCATTTGACCGGCGAGCTGGTGCTGAGCAGGTATTTCCACGGCAAGAAAATGACCAAACTGACGGTCGTCGCGCCGGACGTGGGGAATATCAAGATTGCTTCGCGTTACGCATCTCATTTAGGCGGAGACCTGGCGATTATACACAAGAGACGGCTGAGCGGCAGCGAGGTGAAGGCACAGGAGCTTATTGGCAGTGTGGAGGGGCGAAACATCCTGATGTGTGATGATATGATAACGACCGCCGGGACGATATGTAATGCCGCGCGCCTCGTGAAGGAGCGCGGCGCACAGAAGATTATTGTGGGGGCCACTCACGGCGTTTTTGCGCCGGGCGCCGCCGAACAGTTGCGCAAAGCCCCGGTAGATGAGGTCGTCGTAACCGACACTATCCCCCTCAACGACGAGGCCGGCCAAATCAAAAACCTCAAGGTGCTGTCGGTGGCCGGGATGGTCGGCGAAGCGATAAAAAGAATTCACAGAAATGAATCGGTCAGCAGTTTGTTCAGCGAAAAGTAGCGGATGCGGACGGGCCGATGTTGCGATTATAGTTTTTAGAGAGGTAGTTTATGGGAAAGACGTTTGTGCTCAAGGCGGAAATCAGGTCGCATACCGGCTCAAAGGATGCCGCACGCCTGCGCGAGGCGGGCAGGATTCCCGCAATAGTATATGGCCACAAAGAACAGCCGGTGGCGATATCCCTGGATGCGAGAAGTTTTGTCGATGGACTGCATCACGGGCATCGCCTGATGGACGTGCAGATAGGCGACAAGCAGGACACTATGATTGTCAAGGACCTGCAGTACGACCATTTGGGCAAGGACCTTGTGCATGCCGACCTTATGCGCGTCGATGTCACCGAAGTTGTGAAAGTCGCCGTGCCCGTGGAAATCAAGGGCACCGCCAAGGGCACTCACGAGGGCGGCATTGTCGAGTCGCACCAGAGCCATATTGAAATCGAGTGCCGCGTGACCGACATACCGGAGAAGATTGTGGTGTCGGTCAAGGACCTGGACGTTGACCAGTCGATACACGCGCGTGACATTGTGCTGCCGGAAGGCGCGAAGCTGGCAAGCTCGCCGGAGCTGCTGGTGATTAGCTGCCACGTGGTTGCTGAAATCAAGACAGTTGAAGAAGTCGAGGCCGAGACGCCTATTGCTCCAGAAGTCATAGTCAAGGGCAAGGAGGTAGCCGAGGGCGAGGAAGCCGTAGAGGGCGCACCGCCGGAACAGCCCAAAGAGAAAGAAAAGGAGAAGAAGTAAACGCCGGCTGTGCGTTGTCGCCGGCTGGGATGCCCCGGCTTTTTGCCCGTCGCAGGCGGGCTGAAACGGAACTACTATGGCTGATGGCAGCAGGATGAAGATGATAGCAGGGCTTGGCAACCCCGGCAAAGAGTTCGAGCAAACGAGGCATAACGCCGGTTTTAAGGTAATCGACCTGCTGGCTGAGGTGGTGGGCGCTGAGGTAAAGAACCGAAGGTTCGGCGCCCGGCTTGGTCAGTGTGAGTATAAGGAAAACAAGGTGTTGTTGATAAAGCCATGGCAGTTTATGAATCGCAGCGGTGAAGTGGTCGCAACTGCCGCGGGGTTTTATAAGCTTGATTTGCGTGATTTGCTTGTGGTGGTAGATGATATGTGGCTTGAGCCGGGACAAATCCGGTTGCGTGCGAAGGGTTCGGCAGGCGGGCACAATGGCCTGGCCGACATAATCGCAAAGCTCGGTACTGACCAGTTTGCCCGGCTGCGTGTAGGTATAGGCGCCAGTGACAGGCCCGATTCGGCCGATTACGTGCTCAGCAGGCCCGGCCGGCACCAAAGCGCCCTGATTGATGAATCGCTGGCCCAGGCAAAAGAAGCGGCTCTTTACTGGCTTGAGAACGGCATCGATGCCGCGATGACAAAATTCAATCGTTTTGAAAAGGAAACCGAACAACAAAACCAAAATTAACGTCTCATCTGGAGGTAACAGAGTTGGAAACTGCGGCGACAAGATTATACGAAGGAATGTTCCTTATCGATTCCGCCGAGGCGGCGCGCGCCTGGGACGAAGTGGTCAACAACATAACCACGATACTCCAACGCGCCGGCGCAGAAATTGTCTCCATGCACAAATGGGATGAACGACCGCTCGCATACAAGATAAGCAAAGTCCTGCGAGGTACGTACATCCTGGTTTACTTCCGCGTTGCGGGCGGCAAAATCAGCGAGATTGAGAAGGACATCCAGTTGTCAGAGCGGCTTATGCGTGCGCTGATTCTGCGTGCCGACCATCTGACTCAACAGGATATAGACAAAGAAACACCTGCGATGCGACTCGAACGAGAATCGCGAGAAGTGGTCCGCCCGCAGCAGCCGCAGTCCCCTGCAGGCGGAGCAGCGGATGCGGCGACAGGGGGCGACCGGCAGGCGGAGTCCGCCGCAGGCGGAGCAGTGGCGGTTCAGTGATATTGACCGGATGATTGTGGACACAGACAGGAGCTTGGTATGGCTAACTACAATAAAGTGATGCTTATCGGCAATCTGACGCGAGACCCGCAGCTTTCATATCTGCCGAGTCAGACGCCGGTGGTTGATTTCGGGCTGGCTGTCAATCGCCGCTGGAAAAGCAAGACCGGCGAGGACAAGGAGGAGACCTGCTTCATTGATTGTCGGGCGTTCGCGCGGCTGGCGGAGAACATCAACAAGTATATGCGCAAAGGAAGGGCGTTGTTTGTGGAAGGTCGATTAACATACGACACCTGGACGGCTCAGGACGGCAGCAAGCGCAGCAAACACCGCGTGACAGTTGAGAACTGCCAATTTCTTGGCGCGCCCGGCGGCGGTGCAGCAGAGGCGGAATCAGCCGGGGCCGGCGAAGCGCCGCAGGAACCACCCCCTGATGCCGCGCCGCAGCACGGCAGCGACGATATACCGTTTTAACAGGACCTATTCAAAACTTGAGGAGCAAAGAGAAGGTAGAATATGGTATTCGCATCGGAAAAAAGACGACCGGACAGGAAAAGAGAAGACGGGGCCGGCGGCCGCAAGTCGGTCGCGCCCCAACAAACACAATGCCGCTTTTGCAGAAGGGGCCAGAAGTACGTCGATTACAAGGACATCGAAACGCTGGCAAAGCTGCTGACGCACCGAGGCAAGATTTACTCGCGCAAGCGAAGCGGCAACTGCGCAGGATGCCAGCGAAAGGTCAAGGCGGCAATCAAGTACGCAAGGTATATGGCGATTCTGCCGTATTGCGCATAAGCAAACGGACAGGGTTCTCGTCCGCGCGTTCCGCCAGGAGTGTTCTTGTGCAGGAAAAGGCGGTTGTGTTACAGGGCTAAGCACGAACTGATTATCTCAGAGGTGGTTTTATGAAGGTTTTGCTGACGAATGACGTGAGAAAACTCGGCTGGCTCGGCGACGTGGTCGAGGTGGCCGACGGTTATGCCCGGAATTATCTATTGCCTCAGGGTTTGGCCAAGGCGGCGACCGAAAGCAACGTACGCGCTATCGCAAAACAGAAGGCCCAGCGGGCTGAGCAGAGAAATTTCGAGCGAGAGCGGCTTGAAAAGGTCGCAAAGGCGGTCGAGGGGGCGGAAGCGGTCATCGCCGCCGCTGCAAACGAGCAGGGGCATCTGTTCGGCGCAATCCACGCCGGGGATATTGCCGGGAATTTGCGCAGCCAGGGCTTTGAAGTGGCCGACGAGGTTGTGGAGCTTGCCGAGAACATAAAGCAGACGGGCGAGCACAAGGTAAGGTTGTGGTTTGATGAAGGTCTGACCGCGACGGTTACTGTTACTGTGGTGGCTGCCGGCGGTGTTGCCGAGGCCGGACAGCAGGCCGAAGAGGCCGACGAATCCACAGCCCAGCCGCCTGACGAAGGTGAGCCGCAGCAGGAGCAACAGCAGGGACAATAAGAGCAGAAGGAAGCGGCTTGTCCGGCTGACGGTGCGCGTGCTGGCCGGCGAATCGTAATAATGTTCCGAAAAAACGCTGGGTCGAGCAGGTTAACCGTTAACCTGCTCGACCCGGTAACTTTCACCAACCTCACTACCTATTAAACAAGACCTTTCACCAGTCCCGGCTGTGCGTTTGCGGTTCGGCTGAGGTTCTGCCGTCCGCCTGCCTAAGGGGTGGAGCAGCCCTTGGGCGAACACAGCCACAAGTTGTCTCACGGCTAAGCCGTGCTTGAATTCGTGCTGGGTTTGTCAGGTTATTGCAACGAGTTCAAACCCAGCGAAGAAAGGGAGAGAGAATACGCAT
>CAYGVZ010000259.1:0-4373 GCA_964353475.1 uncultured Pirellulales bacterium
CGGGCGTGGGCGTCAAGATGATTTATGAGTCGTTCAAAATCAAATCATCAAAAGAGGCCTACGACCCTGCCAATCTGCTGGTACTGCTGACGCTGGCAGTGGCAACCAGTATTGACGCACTGGCAATCGGTATTACGCTGTCTCTTCTGACGGGTGCGATTATCCTTGCGGCGCTGACCATAGGCGGTGTTACTTTTGTGCTTTCCGCGGCGGGCGTCTATATCGGCAAACGGTTCGGGCATTTCTTCGAATCCAGAATCGAGGCATTTGGCGGTGCTGTTCTTATCGCAATAGGCCTCAAAATCCTCGTCCAGCACATCTGCGGCTAAGGATGCACATTGCAGGGCGGTCTAAAGGTGATATAATAATTATTTGATTTAAGTTGACTAATTAACTAATTTTGGCTTATGTATTCAGCCGAATGATTATATGAGAAGCACTATGAAATCAAAGGTCTATTTCATTAAAGCGTCTGTGAAAGAAGGCGAACGAGCGGTTTCGGACAAGGCACGGTCGTTGTTCAGGGCGGCCGGCCTGAAACGATGCTTCAAGGAAGGCGACTTTACGGCGGTGAAAATTCACGCGGGGGAGCATAATAACAGCACTTATATCAAGGCGCCCTGTATCAAAGGTCTGGTTGATGAGCTGCTTTCGCTCAAAACAAAGCCATTTCTTACCGATACCAGCACCCTTTATACCGGCCGACGGCACAATGCTATTGACCACGCGATTCTTGCCGCCGAGCATGGTTTTTCGGTTGAGGGATTAGGCGTCCCGTTTATTCCACCAGATGGTCTGTTCGGGACATCAGAGACGGCGGTTCAGATAGACGGTGTGCTTAGCAAAGAGGTGTCGATTGCCTACGATATTGTTCGCTGCCAGTCGATACTCTCGATTGCACATCTGACAGGCCATATCGCGGCCTGCCTGGGGGCGACGCTCAAGACGCTGGGTATGGGTTGCGCGAGCAGAAAGGGCAAGATGCGTCAGCATGCCGCCCTGAAGCCGAGCGTTAAGAAGGCCCAATGCACGCGATGCGGCGAATGTTTCAGGCATTGTCCGGCGGGTGCAGTTACACTTGACGACATTCAGGCGCATATCGACCGGGACAAATGTATCGGCTGCGCCGAGTGCGTGGCCGTTTGCAGGTTTGACGCGGTCAAGTATGACTGGGGTGCCGAGAGCAAGACGTTGCAGGAGAGTATTGCCGAGCACGCTGCGGGGGTGCTCAAGGGCAAGGAAGGGCGAGCCGCTTTTTTCAACTTTGCGATTTCAGTCACGGCAGATTGTGATTGCTTCGCCACGCCGAATATGCGTAAAATAGTTGACGATATTGGGATACTTGCTTCCACCGACCCTGTTGCGGTTGACAAGGCATCGCTGGACCTTGTCGAAGCGAGGGGCGGCGGACGACTGCAAGATTTGGTTAAGAATGATAAACTCAATCCGAATTGGCAGCTTGAGCACGCCGAGCGTATCGGCCTGGGCAGCACTGGCTATGAACTTATCGAAGTTGAATAATGGCTGTGTAAAGCGGAGGTTTTTATGTCACTGGGGCAGATTATAAGAACAAGGCGGCAAGAACTGAATCTAACGCTCGATGAGGTCAGCAGCCGCATCGGGTTTTCCAAGCCGTATCTATCCACGATAGAGACGGGCAAGGTGAACAACCCGCCAAGCGATGAGCTGCTGCGAAAATTGGAGAAGGCCCTTGATGTGAAGCCGGGCCTGCTTCTTCACATCGCCCATATGGAGGGTATGCCTGCTGATATCAGGCGGCGATACGAAGTGTCCGAAGCAGAGAACAAAAAATTGCGTAACGTTATGCGCAATTTAAAGGGCAGGAAGCCGCGTGGAGGCGGTATCGGCTCGCTGCTTAGAAACGCCGACCGGGGGCATTTAGCCATGCCGGCAGGGGAGCTGGTGCCCATAATAAACAAGGTTTCGGCGGGGTACCCGGCTGATTTCAACGACCTCGACTACCCCGTGGGCGTTGCGGATGATTACGTGCGCTGCCCGGATTTGCATGACCCGAACGCTTTTGCGGTCCGCGTTGTCGGCGATTCGATGGAGCCCAAGTTTCGCCAAGGGGACATTGTGGTTTTTTCGCCGGCGGCGGAGGTGCACAGCGGCGACGACTGTTTTGTTCGCTTCAGCGGGCCGCACGAGACGACTTTCAAGAGGGTGTATTTCGAGCCGGAGGACAAAGTACGACTGCAGCCGAGGAATGAAAAATACCCGCCGACTGTTGTGGCAGGCAAGCGAGTGGCCGCGATGTATCGCGCCATTATCAGGTACGAAAAGCTTTAGACCCTGCGTACGGGCCTGCGATACACGACTTTGCCGCCGACAATTGTTGCGTGCACGGAAAATTCCCCGTTCAGCAAGACCAAATCGGCGTCTTTGCCGACGGCAATGCTGCCTTTCCTGCCTTGAATTTGCAGCACTTTTGCCGAGTTTTCAGTAACCGTTTTGATAGCGGTAACGTTTCCGCAGTTCGTAAATGATGTAAATCGGCGAAGCAATTCGCTCAGCCCCAGCGCTGTGCCGATGAGCGTCCCATCCTTGTATCTTGCGGCGCCGTCTTTCGCCTCGTACTCGACGCTGTTATATACATATTTGCCGTCTGGCAGGCCCATTGCGGGCATACCATCGGTAATCACAACCGTTCGCTTTGGCCCAACGAGGTCAAAGGTCATCTTTACCACGGCAGGGTGTATGTGCACGCCGTCTGATATGAGCTGTACGGTAACGTGCTCATTTTCGAAGATGGCGACAAGCGGCCCCGGCGAGCGATGGTATATGCTGTTCATCGCATTGTAGAGATGCGTCACGTGCGATATCCCCGCGTCAAAGCCGGCGATTGTCTGCTCGTATGTCGCGGCCGAATGGCCGAAAGATGCGACAACGCCGTCGTCAACAAGCCGTCGGATTATGCTGGTGTTGTCCGGCAGTTCCGGCGCTATCGTCATCATTGCGAGTTTGCCAGCCGTGAGGTGCATAATCTCATCCATGATTTTCTGCGACGGCTGACATACGCAATTCGGCTGAATCATCCCCTTTTTCTGTGGCGATATGAACGGACCTTCGAGGTGTATGCCGAGGAGGTTTGCGCCGCCGAGGTCCTGCCCGACGCACCTGACAGCCGTCTCCATGTGTGTGTTGTCTCCGCCTGCCCTATAGACGGTAGTTGCCAGGAAACTTGTTACGCCGAAGCGTGCACAGGTCTTCGATATCGTCGCGAGCGCCTCCGGTGTGCTATCCAGCACGTCCGCCCCTCCTGCGCCCTGGATGTGCACGTCGATAAAGCCAGGCGCGAGCACCAGGCCATCCGCATCAAGGATGTTGTCGCAATTCCTGCCGACCCTGCCGCCGATAGCGGCTGTTTTGCCATCCTCAATCAGGACGGACGTGTGCGTTTTTTCTTTTGAATCGAATAACCTGCAGTTTTTAATCAGTAACCTGTCCATTAGCATCTCCTGTTCCGTTACCCCTGGATACCTGCTCCTGCAACGGCCAGCACCAGAGCAGATACCCTGGCGGCGCCGGCTTGCTTCAGCGTCTTCGCGCACTCATTCAAAGTGGCGCCTGTGGTCTTGATGTCATCGACGAGGCAAATTCTTTTCCCGGCGAACTGATGTCCGCGTCTTACGGCAAATGCGTCGCGGACATTTTTGGCGCGTGCGGCAGCGGTTGCCATAGCCGGCTGCTGTTTTGTATAACGTATCCGCGCCAGGTCGGTGCTGACCATAACGCTGGGATGGCGAAGTTGCATGGCCAGCGCCAGCGATTGATTGTAGCCGCGAATAATCCTTCTGAACCAGTGCAGGGGCACCGGCACAAACATATCAATCTCGCCGGCAAAGCCGCTGCCATCGAGGGCGGAGTTAAGCAGCGACGCCAGCACGGCCGTTAGTTCCGTCCGGTCGTTCTTGAACGCCAGGACCAGATTCCTCAGCGTGCCGTCATACATCCCGACTCGTGCAAGGCGGTCAAAATGCAGGACTGTATCTGCACAGTCGGCGCATCTGCCCTCGACGAGTGCGTACCGGCTCACATCGCGTCCGCATCGCGGACAATAGTCGCCTGCCGCGCAGGACATCAAGTCCTGCCAGCAGTCGCTGCAAAGGACGTCGCTGCCCTGGGGGATGTGTTGCGAACAATTTGCACAGACGGCCGGCCAGAGCAGATGATTTGCCGCCGCCAGGGTAAGCCGAAGCGCCTTTACTGCTCTCTGACGTCGTGATTTTACAATAACGCCGCTCATATTGTCATTATATGCGGCATAGCAGAAGGGTTCAAAGAAAAGCAGGGTCAGCATTTCTTGACTACGGCGGGCGGCTCTGTGATAATCCGATGGCAATGATTCCTGT
>CAYGVZ010000260.1:0-4342 GCA_964353475.1 uncultured Pirellulales bacterium
GGGCCTGGACTGGGACCAGTCTGTGATCGTGCAGGAGATTGTCCGACTTGGTATCCGCCAGTTCAAAGTTCGCCGTGCGCTGGAGATGTACCAGGCCGGGGCTGGCTCTTTGGGCTATGTGGCCGAGAAAGTGGGTTTGTCCAAGCGGGGTCTCATCTGCGAAGCACGGGCCAGAGGCATTGAACCACCCTTCGATGAACAGGCAGTTCGTGAGGAACTAGGTGTATGAGCACCTGCGTGCCCGTAGTCAGGATATCTGGATTAGCCCCGCGCTGGTGGAGCGCCTGTTACACGAGGTCTTGGGCGACTGAGAGTTTGTGAATTTAACACCTGCACACCCTCGAAGGCAGTAGAAGGCAGTTCTGCATCGTGGTCAACGTCCGTACTGCTAACCAGACACTGCCGTGTTCGGGTTAGCGTCTGTCTGCATCATCGCAGCACGGCGAGAACGCTCTGCCGAGGCGTCCACAGTACATATTGCTCGTCTGGCTAATAGGCGAGTGCGCCGATACCAATGCTAGGCCGATAGGATGAGTTTAGCGCAGCTCACGTTATCCAACCGCACCGGCTGGTTCCTTGACAGCCGTAGTGAGAGGCTGATACGGATGGCGCATCCAGATGCGCAGGTTATGGGCGATGGCGACCCACAAGGCTACACAGCGCACCTTCGCGCGTCCACGCACGCGCACCTGGTACACTCCATTACTGCTGCGCGCCTGGGCGTTGACACACTCCACCGTGGCGGCGCGCAACTTGTACGTTTCTTTGGCCTCCGCGGTACCCATACGCTCGCGCCACGCCGCGACGGCAGGCGCATCGCCAGGCAGCGGCGCATACCGGTCGCGGGTCTCATCCTTCGGTTCGGGGACCGGCGCCAAGACACGTACCCCGCGAGCCTCTGCCGCCTCAATCGCAGCCAGGGTGACGAAACCGCCATCCATCAACCAGTCTTCAGGCAACTGGCCACAGCGGTCATTGACTTGGCCGAGCATCGGCTCGGCCTGGGCTTTGTCACTGCCTGTGTTGACCACCTCCACACCCGTGATCACCAGACAGGCGGTATCTACGGCAAACTCCCAGTTGTACGCTGGGCGAAACCCACCGTCTGCCATCTTCATCACGCGTGCCTGTGGGTCGGTGCTGGACACGCGCGCTTCTGCGCGTTCAGCAGCCGGTTTGGCTGCTCGCACGGCAGGCAGTTCGGTCAGAGCGGCTTCCAGCCGTTCGATGTGCTCCCTGACCGCACGCTCCTGTGCAGCCCGCTCGCGCGTAGAGCAGGAAGATGCCTCGCCAGTAGCAGACTGGTGCAACGCTGTCTGCTCTTCGCAGGCTTGCGTCAACGCCTTCTCCAACGTCGCCTGGCGGTGGAACGACGCCGCACCCGCGCTGGCGCGTACCCGCATCCCATCCTGTGCGTGCGCTTTGAACTCGACCAAGCCTGCCTCATCCAGCCGCTGCACCACCTGCGTAAACAAGTGGTCAAGGGCCTCCTCGTGGTCAACCCGAAAGTCGCTCAAGGTATGGTAGTTCACCGTAACCCCGCCACACAGCCAGATGCAGGCCAGGTGCTCCACACACAAGGTCGCCACTCGGCGTGCACTGGTCTCGCCCTGAGTCGTGGCATATATCCACACCGCTGTCAGAATCTTGGGGTCGGTGGCGGGCGCCCCCGGCGTGCCTTCCTCGACCACGATGTCGGCGTAGAACTCCGACAAATCCAACTGCTCAACCATCTCCCATATCCGTCGCGCCAGGTGGTCGGGCGGCAACAAGTCTTGCAAACGCGCGGGCACAGGAATCACGTCTTCACGATTGGCCTGCCGCAGACGCAACGCCCGACCGTCAACGATGGCGATGGAAGACAATGTCTGAGTAGTGTCCACTGGGGCTATCCTCCACACAGCAAGATTGCCCCAAGTGTACACTATCCCAGGCAAATTGTCCCGCCGAACACCTGTCAGCGTGAGCGTGGTTGGATATTTTCACAAACTCTGAGTCCGGCAACGCCAGGCCGGCCACGGGGCCAAAGGTCGCGCGGTAGAGGGCCGCGTCTACTTTGTGCCCCCTGGCAAGCAGTGGTATACTTGCTGCCGGAACCTGGTCCCCGGTGTACGCACCGGCCCGATCCCTGACCACCAATCCTTGATCCCTGACGAGGGTAAACACTATGGCAAACGACTCGCTGGCCAAGTTAGCACATCTGCGGCAGGTAGACGAGACGTGGGAGAGCACGGTCCGGCGCATGCGGGCCTGGATCACGCCCCGCAACCAGCCCCCTTACCGCCCCTACGTCATCCTGACGGTATCTCGGAACGGCAGCGTCGCCGGCAGTGAGATCGTCGAGGACATCCCATCTCCTGAGCATTTCCTGGACGCGCTGGCCCAGGCGATGCGCCGCCCGATCCTGGGGGGTGGGAAGAAGCGCCGGCCCGCCGCGATCTACGTGGACGACAAGGGGCTGGTCGAGGCACTGGCCCCGCGCCTGCAAGAGATCGGCATCCGCTGTGAATATCAGCACATCCTGCGCTACGTAGACCAGGCCATGTTGAGCATGGAGCAGTTCATGACCAAGCAGGAGCCGATCCCGGGCCTGCTCAAGTCGCCCGGCGTGACCCCTCACATGGTGAACGGGCTGTTCGCGGCGGCGGCCTCCTTCTACCGCGAAGCCCCCTGGCGTTGGATAGATGATTCCCACCCCATCGAGGTACGCTATCCATCCGAGGGCCGGCGGTACTATGCCGCCGTGATGGGGCACGGCGGCCAGGTGTACGGCCTGGCCCGCTACAACACGGCCGAGGAGATGAAAGAGATCTACTCTGGCGCGCCACCCGACCGGCTGATCGGACGGCTAGAGTGGACCTCGCTCATGTTCGGCGAGGTGACGGAAATGCCCTTCGACGACCTCGACGACATGGACAAGTACGGCTGGCCAGTAGCCGGGGAACTGGCCTATCCGCTCCCGCTCCGGATCACCCGCGCCGGACAGCCTGCCCGCCCTGGCAAGTCGGACCTGTTGTGGTTCGAGGCCGCCCTGTTGGCCATTCCGACGTTCGTGCAGGACTATTTGCAGGCGGATCAGGGGTTCCCTCGCCCGGCCGAGACGAGCCTGACCGTGACCACGGCGGATGGTGAGAACCCCATCTACCTGTGCTATCCCGTGCCTGGTTTCCAGGTCCCTCAGGAGGCGGACTGGGTGGCCGCCGAGATGGCAAGAGAAGCGCAGGTGAAGGCTGCGCGCCAACGCAACGATGAACTCTTGCACACCTTCGCGCAGTGGCTGGCCCGGCAGGACCTCTCGCGGAAGACCATCCAGCGCCACCAGGACAACGTATCCTTCTTCGCCGACGCCTACATGGTGTCCGAAGGAGGGAGTGGAGAGAGTCCCCGCCCGGCCAACGAAGCCACTCCGGCGGACGTGGACGAGTTCCTGGCCGATTGGTTTCTGCACGAGGCGGCCTGGCCATCCGCCGGCACGCTCAAAGCGAGCATGGCCTCGCTCAAAAAGTTCTACGCCTGCCTCAAGGAAACGGGCCACATGGAGGCCGGGAAGGCGGACGAGATCCTGCAAACGCTGGAGACCGATCGAGAGTATTATATCCAGACGGCCCAGGAGTACGAAGAAGAGAATTTCTGACGAGGACTGCAAGCACAATAAAAGGAGACACTGCCATGAGCCGAATTCCAATTGCCCTTCAGATGTATTCAGTGCGCGAGGAATGCGAGCGGGACCTGCCCGGCACACTCAAGGCCGTCGCCCGCATGGGATACGATGGAGTCGAGTTTGCTGGCTATTACGGGTGTGCAGCACAGGAACTGCGCACGATGTTGGACGACCTGGGGCTATCCGTCGCGGGCACGCACATTGGCCTGGACACTCTGGTGGGCGACCCACTGGCGAAGACGATCGAGTTCAACCACGTACTGGGCAACCGCTATCTGATCGTGCCGTGGTTGCCTGACGAGGTTCGCGACTCCCACGCGGCCTGGCTAAAGACGTCCCAGCAGTTCAACGAAATCGCCGCTCGCCTGGCCGAGGAAGGGATGATGACCGGCTATCATAATCACCACGTCGAGTTCACGCCGATGGAGGGCGAACTGCCCTGGGACACCTTTATCAGCAACACGCGGCAGGACGTGATCATGCAACTCGACACCGGCAATGCACTAGACGGTGGCGCTGACCCCATCCCCTTCCTGGAGCGTTACCCCGGGCGGGCGGTCACCGTGCACCTGAAGGAATACTCCCCGGCGAACGACAAGGCCATCATCGGGGAGGGGGAGGTACGCTGGGCGGAGGTGTTCCGGCTGTGCGAGACGACCGGCGGGACCCGCTGGTACATCG
>CAYGVZ010000261.1:0-4341 GCA_964353475.1 uncultured Pirellulales bacterium
ACAACTTACGTAATAGCGGGGGGAGGATTCGAACCTCCGACCTCCGGGTTATGGGCCCGACGAGCTACCAGACTGCTCTACCCCGCGGTCATTAGCTGAACAGAATAGCAACATACTCTCAACTTATCAACACTATTGCGGCCGCATCAAAAGTTTTTGCAAATCTCGTCTGCGGTCCTCTCGGCAATACCCGCCGCGTACTTATGGGCGGGCCATTCGGTAAAAATATGGTCGCCGGCCCTGCGCGGAATCAGATGAAAGTGCAAATGTTTGACAACCTGCCCCGCCGCCTGGCCATTATTACACAGAAGATTATAGCCGTCTGCTTTCATCCCGTGATAAATGGCTCTTGCTATCCTGCCTAAGCGGGAAGCAACCTGGGCCAGCAGCTCGGCGGGACAATCATCCAGCCGCTCGAAATGCTGTTTGGGAACTATCAGTGTGTGGCCGTCGCTGACCGGCCCGATATCGAGGAAAGCAAGCACAACGTCATCCTCGTACACCTTTGTTACGGGAATTTGGCCTGCCGCCATCTTGCAGAAAATGCAATTCTCAACGCTCATACCGCCCCACCTGTAACGGAACGCTTTTTCGACTATTGCTTCGACTGCTCACTACCGGCGGTCTCGGTCTTGGTTGGCTGCTTGCCGGCGTCTTTGGCGGCTCGCTTGCCGCCCTTGGCCGGCTTTTCCGCCGCCTCACCTGTTGCCACGAGTTGCAGCAAGACCAGTCGGCCGTTGTCGCCGAGCCGTCTCTTTGCCAGATGTATGATGCGCGTGTAGCCGCCGGCCCTGTCCAAGTATCTCGGAGCAATATCACTGAAGAGCTTGCCGATTACAGTACCTTTCTTGACAACCTCGCCCTCGTCTTCTCCGACAATGGCGCGGTCACCCAGCAAGGCCATTGCGCGACGTCTCGCCGTCAGCGTGCCTTTCCTGGCCAGCGTGATGAGCCGTTCGACAAAGGGTTTCACCTCTTTGGCCTTTTCCATCGTTGTCGAAATCGTCTCGTGCTCAAAGAGCGACCTTGCCAGATTGCGCCGCAAGGCGAGACGATGCTCCATGGTGCGATGTAAATGACGACCTGCTACTCTGTGACGCATAAACTGATATTCCTTCCTGTCAGCCCCGACATCCCTTACTCAATCCCGGTCATCCCGAGCGATAAGCCGATGTCGGCCAGTTTCCTCTTCACTTCACGCAAGCTCGTCTTGCCGAAACTGCGTATCTTAAGAAGGTCGGCCTCGGTCATTTTCACAAGCTGCCGAACCGTTTCCACCTTCACCGAGTCAAGACAGTTGCTGGCCCTGACGGACAGCTCCAGCTCCTGGATGGGCTTGCCGAGCTTCATTTCCAGTTCCTTATCGACCTGCGGCTGCGGCGCTTCCTGGACTACCCCTGCCGGAATCGTCTCTTCGCCAAGCTCAGAATACTGCACGAGAGGATTAATGTACTTGCGTAGTATCTTGGCGGCCTCCACAATCGCCATCTCGGGCGTAACGCTCCCGTTCGTCCATACTTCAAGAATAAGCTTGTCGTAGTTCGTCCTCTGCCCGACGCGGGTGTCCTCTGTCGTGTAACGAACCCTGACGACCGGCGAATAAACGGCGTCAAGCATAATACGGCCGATCTCCTGCTCAAATCTGTCCGCGCCGGCAATTTGCTCGGCGGCAGGAATGTAGCCCCGCCCATTTTCCACAACCATTTCCATCTCGAAGCTCACGTCTTCGGTCAAAGTGGCTATCACTTTGTCCTTGTCGATTATCTCTATCGCGGGGTCGGCAACTATATTTCCGGCTGTTATCACCCCCGCCTTGTTGGCCGAGACCTTCATTGTCTTCGGGTCGTCACCCTGCAGTCGAACAACCAGGTTCTTGACGTTCAGAACTATGTCGGTAACGTCCTCCATAACGCCCTTTATCGAGGTGAACTCATGGTCAACACCTGCAATCTTGACGGATGTAACAGCGCTGCCCTCAAGAGAAGACAGCAGCACTCGCCGCAGACCATTGCCGATGGTGGTGCCGAACCCTCGCTCAAACGGCTCGATAAGAAAACGACCGTACCTGTCGCTCGCCGCCTTCTTGTCGCGCTCAACACGAGTTGGCAGTTCCAATCCACGCCACGTAATTCGCATACACGCCTCCTGTAACTAATTACAGTCCGCCGCCGATGTTAGTTGGGCAAATATAAATACGAAACCAGCACACACCAAAATTACCTCGAACAGAATTCCACTATCAACTGTTCTTCAACGGGAATTTGAACGTCCTCTCGAGTAGGCAGGGCAACAATCGTTGCTTCCGGCTTCTCGCGGTCCAGTTGCACCCAGCTCTGGGCGGTGAAATTAGGGTTGCTCTCGAGCTGCTGCTTGACTTTCTTGACGCTCTTTTCAGCATTCTTGATCGTTATCTTGTCGGAAATATTCACCAGGAAGCCCCCTATGTCCACTTTCCGGCCCTTTACATAGATGTGCCCCTGGGCTATCAACTCCCTCGCGGCCTTGCGCGAAGGCGCAAAATTCAGCTTGTAAACAACGTTGTCAAGGCGCCTTTCAAGCAACTGCAGCAACGTTTTCCCGGTATTACCCTTTGTCCTCGCCGCCTCGCTGAAATAGCGCATAAACTGTCTTTCCTGGACGCCGTAATAACGTTTCACCTTCTGTTTTTCCCGCAGGCGAACCCCATATTCGCTCGGCCGGCCTCTTCGCCAGCCGTGCATTCCAGGTGCAAGGTTGCGCTGCTTCTTCTCCACCGGACATTTGGCGGTTTCACAACGGATGCCCTTGAGCATCAGCTTGATACCTTCTCGCCGGCAGAACTTGCAGGATGAGCCAAGATATCTTCCCATTCTTTTCTGTCTATCTCCAAGAATCTATTGAGACACAAAGTTCCATGTTAATCCAATCGTCTTACACTCGCCTGCGCTTCGGAGGCCTGCATCCGTTATGCGGCAGCGGCGTAACGTCCTCTATGGACGCAATACGCAACCCCGCCTGCTGCAAGGCGGCTATCGCCGACTCACGCCCCGGCCCAGGCCCCTTCACTCTCACTTCAACTTCACGTACACCGTTGCGCATTGCGATACCGGCTGCACGAGACGCCGCCTGCTGAGCCGCAAATGGCGTGCTCTTGCGCGCCCCTTTGAACCCGACACAGCCCGCTGAACTGCAACAAATCGCTGCGCCATCCGGGTCCGCAATCGTAATCAACGTGTTATTAAACGTCGCCCTGATATGGACGACCGCCTTAGCCACTGATTTTCTGATTTTTCGCTTACCGGCTTTTGCCATATTTGATAAATCCTCTTAAAACGGCCGTCAAATAACTTTCGACCGACTATCAATGCAGGTCCTTCACGCCCTTCTTTCCTGCAACGGTCTTTCGCGGTCCTTTTCGCGTTCTCGCGTTGCTCCGCGTCCGCTGCCCGCGCACCGGCAGGTTCTTCTTGTGACGCATCCCGCGGTAACACCCGATGTCCTTCAGTCGGGCAATGTTCTGCGATATCTGCCTGCGAAGCTGACCGCCTACTTCGTAATTACGGTCAATAATCTGTGTTATTCGGCTAAGCTCATCCTCGCTCAGAGAACCTGCCTTGACGCTCTCGCCTATCTTCGCTTCTTTGAGAATCTCTTTTGCGCTGTGCCTGCCTATACCGTAAATATAGGTCAATGCAACCCAAATCTGCTTCTTCTCGGGAATATCAACACCTACTATACGCGGCATACTGGCTCCTATGAGTCCCTGTTTCCGTCAAACAACAAATCAACCCTGGCGCTGTTTGTGCCTCGGGTTGCTGCAAATCACGCGGACGACGCCCTTGCGCCTGACTATTTTGCAGTTTTCACAAATTCGTTTTACCGAGCTTCTAACCTTCATTCTTCACTATCCAAGACGCAACAATACAAACATACACCTAAGTCCGTAAGACAATCCGGCCACGGTTCAGGTCGTAAGGCGACATCTCCACGATAACCGTATCGCCCGCCAGGATTCGGATGAAGTTCATCCTCATCTTGCCTGAAACATGCGCAAGAATCTCGTGGCCGTTCTCGAGTTTCACTCTGAACATCGCATTCGGCAAAGCTTCCATCACCTCGGCTTGAAGCCGCATAGCGTCTTTCTTCGCCATAAAAACTTATGCCGTCAAAACCTCACAACCATTTCCAGTTATCGCAATAGTGTGCTCAAAATGAGCCGAGCACTTACCGTCACTTGTCACCACTGTCCAGCCGTCGTTAAGCACCTTCACGGTACTTGTGCCCGCGTTAATCATCGGCTCGACCGCGAGCACCATTCCCTCGGCCAGCACGATATCGTCAGCCAGAAGCTCGTCGCTGACA
>CAYGVZ010000262.1:0-4301 GCA_964353475.1 uncultured Pirellulales bacterium
TTCCGGGGGCAAGAATTCTATGCCGGCGGCGGTGAATTTGTCTTTGTAATAGACGAGTCCTTCGCCAATCAGAGTAATTGGTCTGCCGCAGCCGGCGAAGCGGTCGAGGAATTCTTCTGCGGTCATTAAGCAATCCGGCAGAATCTTCTTCCAGATTGTGTCGTGCGTCGTGCGTGATGCGTCGTGCGATTTTTCGTAAACGGCGATGAAGAACTGGCTGCGTTTGGCGTCGAGGATTGTTGCGATGCGGTTGATGTTGGATGTGGGATTATCGACGAGGTAGTCGGAGACATTTTCGGCGAGGCAGTCGAGGGTATCGACGGCGACGATTTTGGCGGCGTTGGCAAGCGTGAACGTTTTTGCAAGGGTGACAGCGATGCGAAGTCCTGTGAAGCTGCCTGGGCCGATGGAGATATAGACGTGTTGTATCTGAGCGGCCTTGAAGCCAAAGCGGTCGAGAAGGCCCTTGATTGCCGGGAAAAGTTCTGCGCTGTGGCGCATCGGCTGAGAGAATGCTTGCTCGGCGAGCAGTTGCGGGCCTTGCGCAAGCGCGACCGAACCCATTCGGCCGCTTGTCTCGGCGGCAAGGATGAGGGGCGTTTGCGCAGTATTGGTCATCGAATCGTCCATAAGGGAATAACCAGCCGATGATAATGGCAGCGGGTGGGCAAATCAAATGGTACTTGCCATCCTGCGGATTTTTTGCTTGCATAAAACGTGCCGAAAAGGCGAAAATGAGCACAAGAGCACAAGAACAGAAGACCAAAAGGTAAAACGATAAGGGATGAAGGATGGCAAGGGTCCAAAAGAGAGTCGCCAGAGCAATTGTGGTTTCCGTGCTTGCCTGGTCGGTTTTGTCTTCCAGCGCAATGGCATCAGGGGCTGCGGCGAAAGAGGGTGCGCCGGAGGCAGAGAAGGCGACGGTGATGCGGCAGGTGGGTCAGGAATGGGTGAAGGTGGGTATTTCGCAATTCAAGCGCGGCCTGTTCGATGCGGCTGAGAAGTCGTTTGTGACGGCAAGCGGCTACGAGGAGTATCTCAGCGTACCCGAGCGCAAGGAGCTAAGCGACTGGTTGGAGAAGACGCATAAGGCAGCGGCGGAGAGAGAAATTGTGCTGGAACACGTTCGCAAGGCAGGCGATCTTGTGAACAAGGGAGAGCCGATAAAGGCCAGGGCCCACTATGAGAAGGTGCGCAACAGCACGTATCTGACCGAGCAGGAGCGAAAACAGATAGCAGAGCAGTTGCGGAACATCGACGAACACTTTGACAGCCAGAAAAAGGAGATAACGGAGGTTTATAACAGGAGCGTCGAGCTGTATCGGGCGGGGGAATTAGACAGGGCCAGGGAGGGGTTTCTGGAGGTTTCGCGGTACGGCCTGCTGGTGACGGCAAAAGGACAAAGTCCCGAGGACTACTTGGTTGAGATAGACGGCATTTTGACGGAGCGGCTGAGGAATATGCTGCCTTTGCAGAATGCGAGGGATGCCAACCGGATGGCGGAGCGGCGTCGCGGAGATATTGGGGTGGATGTGGTGGAGGTTGCTGCGGCGGCAGAGGCGAATGAGCAGGGGCAGCCGGCGGAGCCCAATGAGCAAAAGGGCGAGGTATTGGTGGCGGCGGAACCGGCGGCGCGGCCGGGAGACGATGCGAAGGGTGAGCAGGAGAAGAAGGCGAGGGTGGTCCGCAGTTACGTCGGGGCGGTTGTAAAGGACTTGGAAGGCAAGGTGGACGAATACATCAGCAAAGGCGAGATGAGTAAGGCGGTGGAGGCGGTGCGGGCAGCCGCGGAACTGGTCAGGGACAGGCGCGAGCATCTGGGCGAGGACCTCTTTGCGGAGTTCAGCGTGCGGTTGAGACAGCTTGCAGACAGGATAATCCAGGTACAGGATGGACAGGGGAGACGGTAGGTGGTGGGTCAGCAGATAGGTAGGGGAGTCGAGAAGGGGTGCCATTATCGCCATTTTTGCATAAGAGCGGTGGCGATATTTTCCCCAAGTCCCGTATTTTCCTCAGTTTAACAGGGCTATGGTGCGTGGTTTTTGGCCCTGATGAGAGGAATAATATCGGACTGTTTTGCGTAATAGCACTAAAAAAGGGGGTGAAGGGGCTTGAAAATAATTTTATACTTGCAAAAATGATGGTTTTCGGTTAAATTGGGTACTCAGAGGTATATCCTTTCCAAATGCGGCGGGTATATACACTGAAGGATTAGTCAACTTTTCGTTAGAAAAAACGGTTTTTGGAGGAGGTCGGCCTTGAATACGGGTATTTTCTCATCGAGCCGGATCGGCAGGAAACCCCTTCTTGTCACTTTAGCGTGTCTGGTTCTGCTTGGAACTGCTGCTGTGGGTACAGGCGCATCTGGAGGCAACAAGGCGGAAAAGGAAAAGGTGGTCCGCCAGGTGGCGCAGAACTGGATTCAGATAGGGACAGAACAGTACAAACGAGGGTACTATTCTGCGGCGGAGAAGTCACTGCTGCGAGCGAAGGACTACGAGGGGTATCTGACAGCGGAAGAGCTGAAGGTATTAAACGAGAACATCGCCAATGCACATAAGGCGGCGATTGAAAGAGCGGCGGCGCTGGAGGGACTTGGGACTGCTGAGGATATGGTGGAGAAGGACAGGTTACTTACTGCCAAGTCGTATCTTGAGACGATAGCAGCGAGCGAGTTCCTGACTGAGAGCGAGCGGGCGACGATAAAGGAACGGCTTGCTGCGGTCGAGGCGCGTCTTGAGCAGCGTCGCAAGGAAGTGGCGGAGATTTACCGCAGCAGCGTCGAGTATTACAAGGCGGGAGACGTTGCCAGGGCCAGGGAGGGTTTTATCAAGATAGCGAACAGCGACGTGCTTGTTACTCCTGAGGGCCAATCTCCCAGGGATTACCTTGCGAAGATAGATGGGACGACCGTGAAGGATGTTGCGCCGGCGGTGCCGGCGAGAAAGACAGCGGAGCCGGTTAAGCAGGAGATAGCGGAAGTGAAGGCCGAAGCGGTCATGGAAACCCCATTGCCGGTAGCCGCGCCAGCGCAGCCGATTATGCCGGTGGTTGCAGGGGTAAGCGAGCGAGAGGTTGCCGAGCCGACGCAGAGCGGAGACGGGTACATCAACGAGATTAACCGCAGAAGGGCGGTCGTACGCGGACGGGCGAAGGCGGTTGTCAGCGACGCCAACAACAGGGCGGATGGATACATCAGCGCCGGCGAGTTCGACAAGGCCAAGGAGGTTGTCGAGGCCGCACAGAGAATGGTTGACGAGAACCAGTTGCAACTGGGCGATTATCTTTTCAACGAGTACACGGGCCAGTTGAAGCAGTTGTCGCAGCGTATAGCGGACGGGCAGGCGAAGGTTACCCAGATACGCGAGGAAGATAAGCGCAAACAGGCGGAGGCCTCGCAGCGCGATTATAAGGGCCGCATGGAGCAGGATAGAAAGCAAAGGATAGCGGATTTGCTTGAGAACGCGCGGAACTTTACGAAGCAGCAGCGGTACGAGGAGGCGCTGGGGCAGGTTCAGATGCTGCTGGCGATAGAGCCGCTTAACAACGACGGATTGATACTCAAGCAGACGCTGGAGGACACGATAGGCTGGCGGCGGCAGCTCGAGGTGGAAAGGGAGAAGAGAAAGGAAAGGATGAATGTATTGACCGATACGGAAGAAGCGGGGATACCGTACGCCGAAGAGATGACACATCCCAAGAACTGGCGCGAGATAATTGCCAAGCCGACTCGTCAGCAGGAAGAGGCGGTTGGACAGGAGCCGGCAAATGCGGCGGCTGACAAGCAGTTGGATGAGATAGTGAATCTGACGCAGTTGGCGCCCGGGATGATGCTGCGAGAGGTGTTTGCGGTGCTGCAGAACTCTGTTGACCCGCCTCTAAAGATATACGTGAACTGGCCTGATTTGTACAACAACGCGGATATTGAGCAGACGACGGAGATAAATATGGACCCGCTTTCAGGGGTTCGCCTGCGGGCGGCGCTGGATATGGTTCTTGAGTCCGTATCTGCCGGATCTCCGAGGAAGCTCGGGTACATAATAAAGGACGGGGTGATAACTATAGCGACACAGGAGTCGCTGCCGAGCAAGTTTGAGGTTCGTGTATATGATGTGACGATACTGGTCAGCCGTCCTGCGGACTTCTACGTAAGCTCCGGCGGCGGCGGTGGGGGCGGCGGCGGCGGTATGGGCGGCGGCGGCATGGGCGGCGGCGGCATGGGCGGCGGCGGCGGCATGGGCGGCGGCGGCGGCGGTGGTATGGGCGGCGGCGGCGGTGGTATGGGCGGCGGCGGCGGCGGT
>CAYGVZ010000263.1:0-4266 GCA_964353475.1 uncultured Pirellulales bacterium
CCGCCGCCTTCAGCCACGCCAAAATGGTCGGCGCCAAATCAAGCGCCTGTGCCTCCACCGGCAATACCTCCGCCTCCGTCGCACTCTACGCCCATAGCTGTGCAATGAAATGCACCGTCTTCATCGGCTCAGGTCGTATCGCATTCGGAAAACTTGCCCAGGCAATGGACTATGGTGCTCAAACCATCCAGATTCGCGGCGACTTCGACGACTGTATGCGACAGGTGCAGGATGTCTGCACCAAACTCGGACTCTATCTGTTGAACTCGCTCAACCCATTCCGCCTCGAAGGCCAGAAGACCATTATGTACCGCATTATCGAAGGCCTCGGCTGGGATGACCCCGACTGGATAATCGTCCCGGGCGGAAACCTCGGCAACTCAAGCGCATTCGGAAAGGCCTTCGCCGAACTGAAAGACCTCGGCCTGATTAAACGCATCCCGCGTATGGCCATCATCAACGCAACCGGCGCAAATACCCTCACGGACCTCGTCAATAACAAAAAACTCGTCTGGAACAACGGCTGTGTCAACAACAAGCTGGTCGCCGATTACTACGCCGATTTAACCAGCCGAAAGTTCTCCCCGCACACCTGCGCATCCGCCATTGAAATTTCGCGCCCGGTAAATCTCAAGAAGTGCCTGCGGGCAATCGACGTCTGCAACGGCGTCGTCCGTGCAGTTACCGACCAGGAAATCTGCGATGCAAAGGCGGTAATAGGCAGGTTCGGCCTCGGCTGCGAGCCGGCTTCTGCCGCATCGGTCGCTGGCTTGAAACTTCTGCGGGCCGAAGGCGTCATCGGCGCCGACGAACGCGTCGCCTGCGTCCTGACGGGCCATTCCCTCAAAGACCCCAATGTCACCGTCAACTACCATAAGGAGAAACAGGGACAGTTCAGCAATCCCCCCGTAGAAGCGCCCAACGACCTCAACGAAATCATCAAGCTCATAAACTAAACAAACGCGGTATTTCGCAGGCGGCTACGGATGGCTGAAATACAAAACAAGAAAATCCCGCTCTTTCTGGTCACCGGTCTGTTGTTCCTTGCTGCAATTAGCGCCGCTTGGACCCTCGGCGTCAGGCCATTGAACAACCACGAATGTTTTGTCTCCGTCACTTCGCGCGAGATGCTACAGTCAGGCGACTGGATAATGCCGACCTTTAACGGGCAGCGGCGACTACAGAAGACGCCCCTGTCCTACTGGCTCGTCGTACTTCTCGCCAAAAGCGCCGGCCGGGTTGATGAATTTACCTCGCGGCTGCCAAGCGCCGTCTCCGCGGTATTGTCCGTAGCCGCAATTCTCTTTTTTGTCAGCCGAGTATTGTCCTTCCGCACAGCGATGGTCAGCGCCGCCGTCTGGGTCACATCCCTGGCCTATATCCGGTACGCCCACAACGCCCGCCCGGAAATGCTGATGACTCTCTTCATAATCATCTGCTTTCTGAGTTTCTATGCCGCTCTTGTCGCCCCAACGCGCAAAGAGCAGGTCGTCTATATGCTTGTTTTCTGGGTAAGCTTTGGTGTGGCCAATCTCGCCAAAGGCCCAGCGCCTATTCCGCTGGTCCTGTTTCCGCTGTCTGTCTATGTCCTGGTCCGCAAACAATGGAGAATAATCCCTAAACTCCTGCCGCTTGCAGGCACCTTGATTTTCCTGGCCATCCTCCTGCCCTGGGTGCTGGCAGTAGCCCAAAGGGTGAATTGGGACCTCGTCCTCTGGAAAAACGAATATTTCGACCGCTTTTTTGGCGATTACGCCTCCGGCAACAAGGCCTTTTACTATTACCTGCCTGTGATGTTTATGTTCGTCGCCCCATACTGCGCATTTCTGCCCATTGCCCTGGCAGCGCCTTTTTACAAGGTCTGGGAAAACAAACGCCCTTTTGTGCAGTTCCTGTGGATTTGCTTCATCGCCGGATTTGCCTTCATAACAATTTCCCGCGGCAAACGCCAGCACTACATCCTCCCCTATATGGCCGTGATGGCGATACTCATCGGCATTCTCATCGAAGATATGGTTTTTGTCCGCAAGGCGTTCAATGCCAGGTTTGTTAAAGATATCCTGCGAGCACACGTTATAGTCGCTCTTATTGCGGCTGTCGGTTTACCCTTCTATATTGCCTGTGCTTATCCTGAACTGCTCAAGGCGTCTGTTTCTGTCGCGGTGCTTCTCGCCGCCGTTGCAGTCATCATCACTGTCCTTTTTGCAAAGGGCAGAACCATCGCCGGTTGTTCCGCTGCCTTCACAGGTATTGTCGTCCTGGTCGCGCTCGCTTACAGTGTCCTTGTGAACCCCGCCAATTATAATGAGCCGTCAAGACAATTCACTCTCGCCGTAGCCGAGATGGTTCCGCCATCGGACAAGCTGGTCGCTTTCAGGGTTGCATCAGCAAGGTTCGTTCACTATTCCGGCAGAATCGTCCCTGAAATACAAGATGTGGGCGAGCTTGAGAACTTATACCAACAGGGCTGCTGGATTGCCGCCTTTGGAAAAGACGTCAACGACCTGGCGGCGAACAATCGTTTTGAGGTTGCCTATTCTCAGGCAAAAGCCGAACGGTTCAGAAGCGAAGACGTGGGCGCATCACTTTTTCACAAATCATCCCAGTTGCAAAGCCCGCAGCAGTAACTGCTATTTGTTCAGGTTCAGGATGAAGTCCTTTTCGGATTCAGAGAGCGCCTGGCCTTTAATCCTCTCGATAGCCCTTGCAACTTCGCCTGTGTCGCCGCCTTTACCCTTTATGAGCCATACGCCGGCAAGCATCGAGACCCGGTCTCTGCCGTTGCTGTCGTGCAGCAGCACGGGCAGGTTCTCCTTGTTTGCCATAATAGCCAGAAACTCTCGTTGCGTCTGCTCATCCGGCAATGCCCCCCGTTCAACGGGCAGCTCAAAGTATCGCACGCCGTTGCTGCGGACCCACATTATCTCCTCGTGGTACCAGTTGCGATCCCTGTGCTCGGCAGGGGAGCGGAGATTGACGATGCCGCCGATATGATAACCGTAAAGCAGCCGGCTGTAATCCATTCCTCGCGGCTGGGCGGATGCGTAGAGCACCTCCGGTTCTATTGTTTTGAAACCGTCGATGTGAAAATGCCGCACAAGCCAGACAATCGCCGCCGCAGCGACCACGATAACTATTATTGTCCGCAGTGGACTTTTCTTATTCACGCAAAAATCCCGCTAAAGCGTTTCCCGCCGGTGAATTTTTCGTACCGAATAGATTTTCCTGTCGGTGGCCTCAAAATATACCCTGCTTATCATTTCGCCGATAAGCCCGGTTGCAATAAAAATCGCCCCGACTAACAGCAGCACCGCCGCAACGAGAGCCAAGGGCGCATGCGCTGCAAAAATCGGCACTTTATAATAAAACTTGTCGAACAGGATATACGCCGCCATCAGAAAACTCGCTGCAATGCAGTACATCGCCGCCCATCCGAAAAAATGCAGGGGCCGCGTAATGTACCCTAACAAAAACCTCAGCGTTATCAAATCAAACGCAACCCGGAACGTCCTGCCCATACCGTAGTTGCTGCTGCCTGATGGCCTGGCAATATTTGTTATGGGTATCTCAATGATTCTTACGCCGCTCTGCGACAGAAGAGCCGGTATAAAACGGTGCATTTCGCCGTACAGCCGCAACTGTTCAATCACCTCCCGCCTGTACGCCTTGAACGTCGTGCCGAAATCGTGAATATCAACGCCGCTCACCTTCGAGGCAATCCAGTTCGCGGCCCTGCTCGGAATCTTGCGCACTACCAGATTATCGACCCGTTTTTTGCGCCAGCCGCTGACGACATCGTAACCCTCGTCAATCTTCGCAAGAAAGTTCGGTATCTCCTCGGGCAGGTGCTGCAGGTCGCCGTCCATTGATACTATCACTTGTCCCCTCGCAATATCGAAACCCGCCGCCATCGCAGGCGTCTGCCCGAAGTTCTTCCGCAGCTCGACCACAACAACCTTGCTGTCTTTGCCTGCGATGTCTCTGAGCATATCAAGCGTGTTGTCCGTGCTGCCGTCCTCGACAAAAACAAGCTCATAATAGAGGCCCGTCCCCGTCATTGTCTTTGTCAGGCGGTCGTAGAGTTCCCGCACAACCGCCGACTCGCTATACAACGGAACGACAACCGAACAATCTATCTTTGCCGGCTCAGAACTCGCCATAATGCACCAACTTTATGCCTGCATCCTCGAATCTGTTTTTGATGGGCGGGTTGCACAGTGCCATCAGTTCCCGTTCGCGTTCTTTCACCAAGCGAGTGCGGCTGGC
>CAYGVZ010000264.1:0-4252 GCA_964353475.1 uncultured Pirellulales bacterium
AAAGCGAGTCAAACACCATCCGCAGCATTTCGCCCTGCACGAAATTACCGGGCAGCAGTTTGCCGAGCATGGTCCAGAGTAAACTCAGCGCCAATGCGGGTATGAGTACGGCCCAGGCCCGCAGGTCGCGGTTGGCTTTGGGCAGTAGCAGCGCCGCAAGCAGAGGCAGCCACAGTATCAGCCCCAGTGCGCTATAGTACCACTTCCAGTCAAACTCGATGGGTTTGCCTTCTTTGTCGCCGAGGTCTCCAAGGTCTCGCGAGAAGACGATTTTGAGTTTTCCTGCCGTAGTTATTGGTACTCGCCACGAGTACGAGCAGTTGCCGCCTCAGCCATATGCGAATTTGCCGGAGGCGATTTCCTTGTCGTTGCAGAAGACAACGAAGGTCGGCGCCGTTTCATTGTCTGTTCTTACGGGCACGTATTCGCAGTTGCCTGCGCCGAGGAGCTTGTAGTCCAGCGTCAGGATTCGCCCCATACGTTTCACTTCCACGGTGTTGCGCAGGGGTCCGCCGATAGTGAGGGTGGCGGGTTTGTCCTCGCCGATGGTGATTTCCCCCCCCTGAATGGAATAGCGAGAGAGAGTAAATATGCCTGCCTTGCCTGCGTCGATATAAATGTCGCTGGGCCGATAGTCGCCGGCGGGAACCGCCACAGTCGATTCGCAGACATC
Source organism: uncultured Pirellulales bacterium (assembly GCA_964353475.1). Classification (GTDB taxonomy): domain Bacteria; phylum Planctomycetota; class Phycisphaerae; order Sedimentisphaerales; family Anaerobacaceae; genus CAYGVZ01. Next base: position 674 of record CAYGVZ010000264.1, read on the forward strand.
GATGACAGTCAGATTGTCATTATTGGTCCTGAGAGTAACAGGGCGCGTGAACTTGCCCTTTATGTTTAATTGGCCGGTGGCGGTCGGTATCTCAGTAAGAACTACGTGAAGGATGGGGCCTGTCGTACCCTGTCGCAACTCGGATGAAAAGCGGTAGTTGTGCCCGCCGAGGAAAATCGTCCGTGGGATGCGTTTATTCCAGTTGTATTCTGAGACGGGGGAATCAAGGCGTGGCGGTTCGAGCGAGAAGAAGTCCGCCCGGTTTATTTTCCCGTCGATATTATCAGCGGCCCACATCCGCCATTTTCTGCCGTAGAGTTCGATATCGCCGCAGTAACCTGATACAACCGTGGCAGTACAATAGCGGGTGGCTGCTGTGCCGGCGAACAGCGACAAACGCAGCACGTAAGGCAGACGAAGATTATCTCGCTCGATGTTTATATGTATGTTGTCAAAGACCTGGAGCAGAGATTTGCCGGCGGTGTTTTCAAAGACGCCGGCAGGGTCGTCTGTCAAATCACGGTTGTTATTGCAGTCAACGTAGAGCTTGCCGTTTTGCCTGTCCCAGACAAACGCCACGCCGCCCACCCCGTTTGGCTCCGCCGCCAAAATGCCGCGCAGGATTTTTCGGCCGCCCCAGTCCGGCTCCTTGTCAAATTGCTCATCCACAAAGTCGGCCGGGACGTATGCCCCGAAGCCGCTCGGCCGATATTCAAGGTCGAAGGCAAATTCGGCGATCGTGGATTGTTCTTCGCCAAAGGCGCGTGTTGCGAAAGACCACGGCGTACAGAGGCACACTGCGAATATGATTATATGCCTTGTCAATGTTCGCCGTGCGTTCATACCACTCCCTTTACTCGCGTTGTCCGGGCCTATCCCGGATGATAATCGTAATAGTAGGCGATAGAATTGGCGGGTCAAGCAAAAAAACGCCGCCCTTGTGGATATGGGTGCTCACGTTTGTAGGTGGTAGTTGTCTGCGAGACGGTCATTGCGAGGCCCGTTATTTGGGCCGAAGCAATCTCCTTAGTGCAGGCATTGAGATTGCTTTGCTGCGCTCGCAATGACGCCCAAACAGAGTTTGCCTACAAAACTGAATCGCACCCTGTGGATATTGAGATAGAACCACGCTCATCTCATAGGGCGGATTCGGACTTCGATGCCCTTCGAATCCTTCAGCAGATTGACCAGTGCATTGGGGTCCGTCTGGCCGTAGTGGTACGGGTATAGAATCTTGGGCGTAAAACCCTTCGCCGCATCGGCGGCCATTTCGGGCGTCATCGTGTAGGGCAGGTTCATAGGTAAAAATGCGACAGCGATATTCTTCAGGTCCTTCATTTCGGGGATGTTCTCAGTATCCCCCGCCACGTACACGCGGGTATCGCCGAAAGTTACTACATAGCCGTTGCCGCTGCCCTTTGGATGAAACGGCTGGCCGTTGGGCCTTTTGTTGGCGATGTTGTATGCAGGCACGGCTTCTATCTTAAGCCCGCCGATGTCCTGCACGTCGCCGTTTTTCATAACCGTACCGCCCGTAACCTTCTCTGCGCAGGCGCTGGTCAGCAGGATTGCGGTTTGTTGTTTTCGCAGGATGTTGATGGCGTTGGGGTCCAGGTGGTCGCCGTGCTCGTGGGTAATAAGGATGACATCGGCCTTCGGCATTTTCGAATAGTCGGCCTCGCGGCCCACCGGGTCAACGTGAACAACCTTTTCCTGGTACTGGAACATCAGCGTCCCGTGCCCGATGAACGTAATCTTCAGGTCGCCGGCGCCGGTTTTGATAACGTCTTCCTCAAATTTCTTCGCTGTTGCCCCTTCATTGGTGTCTTTGGCGGGAGCACCCTCAGCCGAAATCGCGGCTGCCGTGCCGAATGAAGAGGTGATAAATATAATGGTCATTATCCCTAATCGCTCTCTGATACTCATTGTCAACCACTCCTTTTTGTGCGTCCACCGTCTATGGGACGAAAGTTTTCACGACCTGAGGTCAGGGTTCGGTATCCATTGTAACGCTTGTTGTGCCCGGCACTGCCACGCCGCGGCGCTGAAGCAGCGAGCCCTCCATCTGATACAAAGTCACCAGCGACTTGAGGTAATTTGCGACCGCCTCCGTCTCGGCAATCTGGCTGGCGACAAGGTCCCGCTGGGCCTGACCGACAAGCAAAGAGGTGGATTTGCCGACGCGGAACTTCTCTGTTTCAGCGCGGAGTTTTTCCTCCTGGAAATTGCGGGTGGCTGCGGTCGCGGCAATCTGTTCGCGGGCGGCGGTAACTGCGATGTAAGCAGAACGCACGTCCACTTCCACAAGCTGGGTGAGGTTCTCCAGTGCCTTGCGCGACTGCTGCCTTGTCAGGACGGCGCGACTGTACCTGGCGCGGGCGCTGCGATTGGACAGCGGCTCTTCAAGCACCAGCCCGAAGGAGGCGTCGTAATTACCGGCGTCGATTTTCTTCGAGGCGTTGCTGAAAGTATTGGCGTAGCCCGTCCTGCCGAAGGTAATGAAGACGTCCATCCTGGGCAGCAGGCCGTTTCTGGTCTGTACCACCTCAAGCTCGTCTCGTTTTATCAGCAGCTTTGCCTGGTTGAGGTCCGGGCGCATCGCAAGGGCCAGCTTGACGTGCTGTTCGACAATCTCGAGCGCAAGGTCGGGCAGGGATGCGTCGTATTCGAGAACCAAATCCGCATTCCAGTCGATGCTCGGAGACGGGTTGAGCAGATGCAGCAGATTCAGCCGCACGGCAGCCAGGGAGCTGCGGGCGTTTATGAGGTTCTCGTGCCGCAGCGCCACCTCTGCCTGCGCAGCCGCCAGCTCCGTCTCGGCAAGGTCGCCCAGCTTGATTCGCTCCTGCGTCTCGGCCATTTGCTTTTCGGCAATGGTCACCGAGTTGGTATATATCTCAATCTGCTTTTGGGCGAGGACGTAATCCCAGAAGCCGGATTCGACCTGCTCGAGAAGGATTTCCGTAAAGCCGCGAAGCTCGTATTGTGATATGAGCGTGTCAACCCTGGCCTGATTAACGCGGGCGAGGTTGGCCTGGATATCGAAACCCTCCAGGAGCGCCTGTGTGACGGTAAGGCCGAGCCGGTTGGCGGTCCAGGTGTCGCTGTAGAGGGATGAGTCGGTATAGGTTGTGCTGCCTTCGAGGGCAAGTGTTGTGCCGGTGGGAAACAAAGTGGAAAGAGAAAGCAGGCCGGCGGCGGAATCCACGGTGGATTTCTCGGTGCTGGCCCCTGCGCGGGAAAGCCGCTCGGCGATTGCCCGCCGGCTGGATGCCTCACCTGTCAGGAGCGGGTCAAAGATGCCCAGTTCCTCCTGCTCAAACGTCCGTGTGATTTGCGGGTTCATCCTCTCGACTATGAGGGAGTGGTTATTTTCCATTGCGAGCAGGACCGCCCGGCGGATTCCTATCTTGAGTGGACCTGTCTGAGCTGCTGCATTGTTGGCCTCGGCCGGTTTGTTGGCGTCCGGTTGCTGCAAAACGTCCGCCTTGGCTGCTTTGGTCTCCGGCTCGACATAACCGGAGGCCGGTTCGGCGGGACCGCCGGTGCAGGATGACAACAAAAGGGCGACAGTAGAAA
>CAYGVZ010000265.1:0-4244 GCA_964353475.1 uncultured Pirellulales bacterium
ATATCAGCATCGTCGGCTGACCGGTCAATCCACTGCCTGGATTTGGAGTGAAACCAGCGATAGTTCTTGCCCTCAATCGACAAAGTTGAGATCATCGCCCGCGTGAATTTACGTTCGCCCACTGCACCGGCAAGATTCCTAATACTGCCGCCAAGCGAGTCACCTCTTGTGAGCAGAAATCTATAAACCAGCTCATCAACAAAGTCCTTCCCCGCCGGCTCAAGGAACTTGTTGATTAGTCCTTTGATTGCTTCGATTCTGTTGTTCTCGGTAAGGTGGCTATTGGCTTTCGCTGATATTCCTGCCGCAGTCAGTATTGAACCTTGTATTTCAGGTATTCCCAAAAGCCCCTGTGCGTTTTCGGCCTGTGATGCAAGGACTTTCAGCGCCTTTGCTTCCTCTACAAAAGGCGATGCTTTTCTGTTTTTCTCGAGCGCCAGCGCAATAAACCCGGCGCGGGTTTGCTCGTACAGGGTGACAAGCGACTTACTGCCATTAAGATGGCCTCTGTAACATATAGCTCTGGTCACGCAGGTTTCCTCCAGACATAGACGCATTTTCGCAGGGCGTCTCTGCCGTATTGGCCCATCTGCTGGCTGCTGTTGCCCTTGCCCTGGGGCAGGACGAGTATGGCCTCGACAGTGAAGCCAAGCGATTCAGCGATGGATGAGAGTATCAGGTCAACGGATATACTCGCGCCGGCGTACCTGACATTATCGTTGACCATAAACATAAAACCATTCGGCCTCAAGACCCTGTAACAATCCTGGAGGACACAGGCCATTTCGTAGAAATATCCTTTGACCATTCGTGCGATTCCGGGATTGTTCAGCTTGCCCTCGCACCTTTGATATTCAAGATACCTTCTTATTGTCTGCAGGAGTTCCACCCCGTCAGCAGCCGCAATGGCTTTTTGCCAGTGTGGGTTGATTTGCAGCAGGTCTTTGGGGCGGTTCTCGACGGTGCAACTGAGCATTTTCTGCCTCAGTTCCGCCAGTTGCTCCTCTGTAACGCCGAGCATCGCAAGCTCGAGCGCGTATGTCCTTGTGTAGTCGTAGCGATTGCAGTAAGGCGGAGACGTGAATATGGCGCTGTATGTGCCGCTCTTTAAGGTTGGCAGGATATCAAGCGAAGACCCCTTGAAAAGATGCGCCGTCTTGGAAGAAATCTTCGGCTCAGCGAACAGGCCGTCCGATTTTCCCCTGTTACCCAGATCGAAGATTATCTCATCAAGCTTTTTGACTATTGCCTCTTTGAACTCTGGTATGTGGCCTTTATCGAATTGCTTTTGGCCGTTTCTTCTGCCCGACCTCGAATCCCATCTCAAATACTGTCCATCCTTTCGCGTAAAACTTATCGCCTCCAGGATACAAAGAAGCGCGAACTTCAGAAGATTGGACACGGGCGGCTGTTCTTTAGACACTTGAATCAGATACTTGCCGATTTCTTCCCCGGTTTGGTGCGGATACGCTCCCTGTGTTATCCTCAGTTCGTTAAGCGTCGCCGACCGCGTACATCTTCTCCACGGCTGCTCATCTCTCCATCGCTTCAATCGTTCTACCCCATCCGCCGTAATTGCGTCGGCGAGCATCCTCGCGTCAATCACTTCCTGGCCAACCGCAAGTAGCTCAATCCCATCAGCAGAATATCCCATACCTGCTGCGGCGAACAGACAGGTGCCCACCCCGGCAAAGGGGTCGAGGAGCGTTCCTTTCGAAACGTCATATCTCTGGAGAAGGTACTGCACTAACTCAGAGGAAAATGCCTCCTTGTATTTATACCATCTGTACGCGCCTTTGCCCTTATTGGCCTGAAAACTGACTAATTGCCGCGTCAACGACCTGTCAATCCGAAGTTCTTTCTCGAAATGCCTGTTCAGGGCGCAATCCAACTCCGCAATCTGGTCGAGATATGTCTGAGCGGTTTGCAACCTGGTTTCTATGGTCTGTGTCATCTTCGTTCCGAATCGACCCTGCTTTGGACTCACAGCAATTGCGGTTTCAGTCCGCGCCTGATTATATAGGGTGCAACAGCGCCGAGCAAGCCCGACCGCTGGTATTGTCTCATCCGCTGTCGGGTACCCACTGGCAAGAAAAGCGGCTTTCTGCTATAAACCTGAGTCGAAACGTATGTGTTGTTAGGAGCGATACAATGAAGGCGGCGGTGCTGACGGGTATTCGGAAGATGGAACTTGTGGATGTGCCCAAGCCGACGATACAGGGTCGCAAGGATGTGTTGTTGAAACTTGAAAGAATCGGCGTGTGCGGCAGCGATGTTCACTATTACACAACGGGCAGAATCGGGCATCAAATTGTGCAGTATCCATATCTTGTCGGCCACGAGTGCTCTGCGACGGTGGCCGAGGTCGGCAGGGGGGTTAAGAAGGTAAAGCTGGGCGACCAGGTCGTTGTCGAGGCGGCGGTGTCGTGCCACAAATGCCCACAATGCAAATTGGGTCGAGAAAACACGTGCTACAAGCTGAAGTTCTTAGGCACGCCCGGCCAGGGAGACGGGTGTCTGCGCGAGTATATGGTTATGCCTGAAGAGTGCTGCCTGCCTACGAAGGGCAAACTAACCCTCGAGCAGGCCGCCCTTTGCGAACCGTTCACTATCGGCGTTTATACGGTGCAGCAATCGCGACTGCCTAAGAACGCCAGAATCGCCATCCTCGGCGCAGGGCCGATTGGCCTATCATGTATGGTTGCGGCGAAGGTCGAGAAGGCCAAAGCAATCTATGTTACCGACAAACTTGATTACCGTGTTGACCTGGCAAGAAAGAACGGTGCAAGCTGGGCTGGCAATCCTGACAACACCGATGTTGTAAAAACGATACTCGAAAAAGAACCGTTGGGCGTTGATGTCGCGTACGAATGCGCGGGCCAGCAGGCAACACTTAATCAATGCGTGGAAGTGCTGCGGCCCGGTGGCACACTCGTCATAGTCGGCATCCCCGAATTCGACATCATACAACTGCCCGTCCACGAAATAAGACGCAGGGAGCTGACAATTATAAACATCCGCAGGCAAAATCGCTGCACGGAGTATGCGATGAAATTAGTCGGCTCACACAAGGCCAAAATTGATTTTATGCTCACGCATCGCTTCAAATTTGAGCAGTCAAAAGAGGCGTTTGAACTCGTGGCCGATTACCGCGACGGCGTAATAAAGGCGATGATTGAGTTCTAAAATATGAACAAGGCGTCAATCGTCAGTATCGGCAATGAAATTCTCATCGGCCGGACCATTGACACAAATGCAGCATACCTTGCGGAACGATTAACCGCACTTGGCATCCCGGTCGTCAGTTGTTACACCGTCGCCGACGACATTGCCCAAATCGTCCACGCCCTCGAACTTGCCTGCGGAGACGGCGACCTTGTCATAGCCACAGGCGGCCTGGGACCGACCGATGACGATTTGACCCGGCAGGGATTTGCACAGTACCTTAATACCGAACTCAAACTGCACGAGGACCTGTTGCAGGAGATACGTGATTTTTTTGCACGGCGAGGTGTGCAAATGCCGGAACGCAATATCATACAGGCATTTATCCCCGCCGGTGCAAAGCCCATCGTGAACAATCTCGGCACTGCCCCCGGCATCCTTGCTGCCCATAACGGCAAGATGCTTGTTGCTTTGCCCGGCGTGCCCTCCGAAATGAAAGAGATGTTTCAAACCTCCATCCTGCCTGTTATTACGCCCCCGGCAGGGGGGCGGGTAATCGTTGTCAGGAGGGTAAAGTGCTTTGGCGCCGGGGAGTCGTATATCGCGTTGTTGTTGGGCGACCTTATGCAAAGGGGCAGAAACCCGCTTATCAACATTACCGTCAGCGACGGCATAATAACGCTCTACGTAGTTGCCTCCGCCGATAGCCGCTGGCAGGCCGAACAAATCGCTGAAAAAGATGTAGAATTATTATACAGAAAGCTCGGTAAACTCATATTTGGCCGGGAGGAGCAGACATTGGCCCAGATTGTCGGCGAGAAACTTACGCAGCAAAAGAAGACGTTGGCGGTCGCCGAGTCGTGCACGGGAGGTTTGTTAGCCAAGCTAATCACCGATATTCCCGGGTCGAGCAACTACTTCACATACGGCTGGGTTACATACTCTGATGCTGCAAAAACCAGCGAGATAGGCGTGCCGGCACAACTGATTGATACGCACGGCGCGGTAAGTGAAGAGGTTGCCTCTGCTATGGCCCAGGGCGCCCGCAAAAAAGCGAAAAGCGACCTCGCAATTGCTAT